>JBKKAU010000796.1:0-18447 GCA_046714475.1 Thermoanaerobaculia bacterium | reverse complement strand
GAGCGCTGGTCGCGGCCGCTGTCCTCGTTGCGCGAGCTCTCCATCATCAGCCAGCCGCGGCCGAGGCCGATGACGGCCGACGGCAGCGGGTACTGGCGGGCGATCTGCCACAGCTTGCTGGCGCCGGCGGTCGAGCCGCCCTTGGTAAGGCTCCAGGCCTCGCCCAGGAGCTGGCTCGGGGTCAGCTTGGATTCCAGGGCGTCGAAAGTAGTATCCATCTCGGCGCGCGTCCGCTCGATCTCGCGGCGGATCTGCGTCGAGCTCGGGCCGCGGTCGTCGTCCGCGTCGTGGTCCCTTACTGAATCTTTGATTTGAGCCATTCTTTGTTCTCCTGCAAGGACTGGGTGGTTTTCGTGGGGGCGATGCCTTCATGCCGGAGGGTTTCGAGCGCCTTCTTGATCATGCTGTAGCCGAGGCCGGCGAGCGCCAGGCCCACCAGCAGCGGCGCCAGCCAGATGGCGACGCGCAGAGACATGAACTGGTCGAGGAGAGCGGTCAGGCCGTAGATCATCGCGAACAGCAGCGCCATGGCGCCGAGGAACGCCACCGCGCCCCCGACCGCCATCTCGCCGACGTTGGTGCCGACCTTGGTGGCCTTCTCGGACATCTCGGTCTTGGCCAGCTCCACCTCCTGCCGCAGCAGGGTGCTGGTCTCGCTCGTGAGATCCTTGAGGATCTGACCGAGGGAACGTTCGTCACGTACTGGCTGCATGGTCAGACTCCCGTATCTTCGAACGGCCGCGGGTTGACCAGGGCGTCACCGGTAGCGGTCCCCGGATAGCGCTCGGTGGTGTAGGGCCGGTCGTTGCCGGACGTGTTGCCATAACCCGAGCCGGTCATGCCGTAGCCGGCGGCCGCGGTGTAGCCGGTCGGGGCGTAGGCCTGTCCGGGGTAGCTCTCCCAGTCGTCGCGGCGGTCGTTGGACGCCTTGAAGAAGCGGGCAACCAGCAGGCCGGCGAGGAATGTGGTGCCCAGGAAGACGTCCGGATGGCGCCGGGCGAAGGTCTCGGTGTCGCGCATGAAGGCGCTCATGTCCTGGTTGCGCAGGTAGTTCGACAGCCGGTCCACCTGGTCCGCGGCCTGATGGGCGTAGCGGCCGAGCCCGCCGGCGTCCTCTTCGTCCAGCTTGCTCGCCGCCTCGTGCAGGGCGTGGGCGAAGCTGCCCAGACGCTGGGCGGTCTCTTCCTTGCGCTGCGTCACGACCTGGTTGACCTGGTCCTTGGCCTGGCCGGCGACGTTCTTGGTCTGCTCCTTGGCCTCGTTGGCGAGGTTCTTGGCCTCTTCCTTGACCTGCTCGGCCGTTCCCTGCGGTCCCTGGGCTCCCTGGGCCTGCTGGCCGCCCTGGTTCAGAGAGCCGCCCTGATTCCAACCCTGGTTGGGGAGATTGGGATCGGTCCCCTGCGTCGCGGGGGGCGTGTTGGGAGCGAGGTCGTTGGTGTTCATTCCTGAGGCTGTGGGCGTTGTACGGCCACCGCCCCCGAGGTTGTCTCGTTTCGCCATAGCTCCTCCTCCTGGTTGAAGTTTTCCCGCGGCGTGCCCTACTTCCCTTTGAAGCCAGCACCGGACCCTTCCAGGTCACCGCGTCCACCCCTCATCACTGGCAAGAGCCGTGCCAGTGATGGGTTCTGGTAGGCTAGAGGAGACCCGCGACAGACGAGAGGGACCTTAATGTTTCGATTCTCCAGCGGGCGCCGTGCGCGCGCTCTGGCGCCGGTGCTCTGGATCCTCGCCGGGCTCGGCGCCGCGTCCGCCGAGCAGCTCCCGGTCCGCGCCTACGACATCGACGACGGGCTCGCCGGCGACTCCGTCACCCGCATCCTGCAGGACTCGCGCGGTTACCTCTGGTTCGCGACGGCGGACGGCGTGAGCCGCTTCGACGGCGAGCGCTTCTGGAGCTACGGCGCCCAGGACGGCCTGCCGCACACGCGCGTCCACGCGCTGCTGGAGACGCGCGACAAGGTCTACTGGGCCGGGACGCAAGGCGGCCTGGCCCGGTACGATCCGGGGCGCACCTCGGCCGGGCCGGCGTTCGTGCCGGTGTCCCTGGAGGGGGCGCCGCGGGGGGCGGTCCACGCCCTGTACGAGGACCGCGCCGGCCGTCTCTGGATCGGCGGGGAGGGACATCTCGCCGTCTTGCAACGGCAAGGGAAGGCCGCCGCGGCGCGCCCGGTGGGGCTCGGCGCCCTGGGACCTTCCCCCGGCCGGGTGACGGCGCTGGCGCAGACCCCGGACGGCAGCGTCTGGGTGGGGACCGAGCAGGGGCTGCTGCGGCTCCTGCCGGACGGCCGCGGCGTCTCCTACCCGGTCCTGCCGCATTACGGCCACGACAGGGTGCAGGACCTGGCGGTGGACGCCAAGGGCAGGCTCTGGGTCGCCCATTCTTTCGGCCTCCTGGTCCTGTGGCCGGAGCCCGCGGATTCGCTGAGCGGTCTGGGCGGTCTGGGCGGGGCGCCGGGCGTCTCCCTGGCCGAGCGCGCCCGCCGGACGGCGGGGCTCGTCGAGACGGAGACGGCGCCGGCCGTCCTGCCGCGGGCTCCGGGCGAGGTCTGGGGGCTGGTGCCCGAGGCGGCGACCGGCTGGTATGCGGTCCACGTCGCCCGCAACGGCGTGTGGCTGGCCACGACCCGCGGCCTCAAGCTCTGGGACGGGCAGCGGTTCCTCCGCTGGGGCGTGGAGAACGGGCTGAGCGAGAACGCCCTCACCACCATGGCCGAGGACAAGGACGGCAACCTCTGGGTGGGCACGCAGAGCCGCGGCGCGCTACGCGTCGCGCGGCGGACCGGTTTCGCCAGCTTCACCGCCGCCGACGGCCTGATCGACGCCCCGGTCCTCTCTCTTTTCGAAGGGGCGGACGGCGCGCTCCACGTCCAATCCGGCGACGCCTTCGAAGGCAAGCTCTTCCTGCAGCGGTTCGAGGACGGCCGTTTCACCGCCTTGCCGCCGCGGATGCCGCCCGGTCCGATCTACCTGGGATGGGGTCAGCAGCAGACCGCTCTCCAGGACCGCTCGGGGCGATGGTGGGTGGCGACCGGGCAGGGGCTGATGCGCTACCCGGCCTCCGCCCGCTTCCCGGACCTCGCCACGACGCCGCCGCGGATCTTCACCCGGCGCGACGGGCTCGGCGCCGACACCGTCCTCCGGCTCTACGAAGACCGCCACGGCGACCTCTGGGTGGGTACGGAGCGCGGCCTCAGCCGCTGGCAGCCCGCGACCGACACGTTCCAGGCCTACGGACCGGCGGAAGGCCTGCCGGCGGGCGAGCCTTCGGCGTTCGCCGAGGACCGCGCCGGCCAGCTCTGGATCGGCTTCGCGGACGCCGGCCTCGTCCGCCGGCGCGGCGAGCGCTTCGAGCGTTTCGGCGCGGCGCAGGGCGTGCCGGAGGGGGTCATCCAGTCGCTCTACGTGGACCGCGGCGGCCGCCTCTGGCTGGCGCTGCGCGACGGCGGCGTCGCCCGGGTCGACGGGCCGGCCGCCGCCCGGCCCGGGTTCACCCGCTACACGACCCAGGACGGGCTCGCGTCGAACGACATCCGCTGCATCACCGAAGACGCCTGGGGACGTCTCTACCTGGGCGGCCGCAAAGGGATCGACCGGCTGGACCCGGCGCGGAACCGGATCGATCACTTCACCGGCGCCGACGGGCTGGTCAGCAACGTCATCGACGTGGCGCTGCGCGACCGGGACGGCGACCTCTGGTTCGGCTCCCGCCGCGGCCTGTCGCGCCTGGTGCCCCATCGCCAGTTGCCGCCCCCCGCACCCGCGGCCTGGATCACGGCGGTGCGCGTGGACGGCGAGCCAGTGCCACAGAAGGTCTCCGAGCTGGGCGCCCTCGTGGTCTCCGGCCTGGAGCTCGACTCCGGCCAGGGGCAGCTGGACATCGAGTTCCTCGCCCTGAGCTTCGCGCCGGGCGGGGTGCTGCGCTACCAATACAAGCTGGAAGGGGTCGACCCGGACTGGCGCCCGCTGACGGCGGCGCGATCGGCCCAGTACCCCCTCCACCTACCGGAGCGCCGGCTCCGCTTCCTGGTCCGCGCGGTGACCCGCGACGGCTACGTGAGCCCCATCCCGGCCGAGCTGTCGCTGATCGTCCACCCGCCCCTGTGGCGCCGGGACTGGGTGATCGCCCTCGCGCTCGCCGCCCTCGCCGCCGCCGCCGCGGGGCTCTACCGCTACCGGGTCGCCCACCTGCTCCAGATCGAGCGCATGCGCACCGGCATCGCCACCGACCTGCACGACGACCTGGGATCGAGCCTATCGCGGATCTCCATCCTGAGCGAGGTGGCCCGCCGCCGGGTCGAGAGCGACGGCGAGAGCGTCCGCCTGCTGCAGGAGATCGGCGAGAGCGCCCGCGAGATGATCGGCGCGCTCAACGAGAGCATCTGGGCGATCGACCCGCGCCGCGACAACCTGCGCAGCCTCGCCACCCACCTGCGCCGGTTCGCCGGCGACCTGCTGGAAGGCCAGGGCATCGCCTGGCAGCTGCGCGCCCCCCAGGACGGCGAGCTCGTGAAGCTGTCGCCGGTCGAGCGGCGGCAGCTCTTCCTGATCGCCAAGGAGGCGCTCCACAACGCCGCCCGGCACTCCGGGGCGGGCTCCGTCGCCATCCACCTCGCGCTGGCCGGCCGCGGCCTCACCCTGGAGATCCGCGACGACGGCCGGGGCTTTCAGCCCGGCGCGCCGGGCGACGGCAGGAACGGCCTGCGCAGCATGCAGGCGCGCGCCGCCCGGCTCGGCGCGCAGCTCCAGATCGATTCGGCGCCGGGGCGCGGCACCCGCCTCTTCCTGGACGCCCCGATCGCCACCTGAGACGCATGATCATGCGCTGCGCCGGCCGGCCGGCGCGTGATACCAATGAGGCCAAGGCAGACATGACAGAGTCCGATACGATCCGGATCGCCATCGTCGAAGACGACATGGTGAGCCAGGAAGGGCTGAGGATGCTCATCGACGGCACCTTCGGGTTCCGGTGCGTCGGCGTGTTCGGCAGCGCCGAGGCGGCGTTGCGCGACCTCGGCTCGCCCTCTCCCGACGTGCTGATGCTCGACATCAACCTGCCCGGCCAGCCCGGCTCGGAGGCCGCCCGGGTCTTCCACGAGCGCTTCCCGGCGATGAAGATCCTGATGCTGACCCTCTACGACGACGAGGAGCGCATCTTCGAGTCGCTGTGCAACGGCGCCAGCGGCTACCTGCTCAAGAAGACCCCGCCGGCGCGCCTGCTGGAGTGCATCCGCGAGGCCCGGGACAACGGCGCGCCGCTGTCGCCGGAGATCGCCCACAAGGTCGTGCGCCTGTTCCGCGAGTTCAAGCCGCGGGAGGAGAAGGTAGACGTGGACCTCACCCGCCTGGAGGTCCGGCTGCTCTCCCTGCTCGCCGAGGGGTACAGCTACCAGGCGGCGGCGGACGACATGAGGGTGAGCATCAACACGATCCGCAACTACATCCGCTCGATCTACGACAAGCTCCACGTCCACTCCAAGTCCGAGGCGGTGACCAAGGCCTTGAAGGCCCGCCTCATCTAGCGGGCGCGCAAATTCACGCATGTTCATGCTCTACCGCTGTCGCCCCGGACGCTCTAGGATCTCTCCATTCCAGTAGCAAGCTCCCTGGTACCCTTCTCCAGGGGCATGATTTGCAAGAGGAGGTCGAAGCGTAGGTGATTTAGGATCGCGCGCGACGGACCCGCCGTCTACGATCCATCAGTTGCAGGTCATCCGGGGGGAGTGGCACGAGCCGCTCCCCCGCTCTGTCTTCAGGCCGGACGTCCTTCCGGCCCGGCAGCGCCCTAGAATAGGCAATTCAAGCCGCCTTTCAGGGGAGAGCCGCTGTCGATGCCCATCGCCGTCGCCTTTGGGAGCCTCCTGTTGCTCCTCGTCCTGCTGCTCCTGCCGGAGCGGCCGCGCGGCTGGTTCCTCGCGGCCCTGCTGGCGCTCGCCGTCTGCGCGGTCCTGCGGTCGCAGGCGGCGACGCGGCTGGACGGCTTCACCATCGACGAGCCCTACCACATCGTGGCGGGGGCGTCATACGTCCGCACCGGCGACTTCCGGCTCAACCCCGAGCACCCGCCGCTGGCCAAGACGTGGGTGGGCGCGGCCCTGCCGCCGTCCAGCTTCGAGCTGCCCGCCTTCCGGCCGTTGAGCGACAAGCTCGACGAGCGGCGTTTCGTCAGCGCGGCGGTCTTCCGGGACAACGACCCGGACCGCGTGCAGCGGCGGGCCCGCTGGGCCCTTTTCGCCTTGAACGGCCAGCTTCTCGTGATCTTCGGCCTCGCCGCCCGGCGCGCCCTGGGCGAGGGGGTCGCCCTGGGCGCGGTCGCCTTCCTCGCCATCGATCCGACCGTGGCCGCCCACCTCCCGGTGGTCATGACCGACCTGCCGATCGCCCTGACGTCGGGGACCGCCGTCCTGCTCGCCGCGGTGGCGTTCCGTTCGTGGCGGGCGCGGGACCTCGCCGCCGCCTCGCTCGCCCTGGGAGCGGCCCTGGCGGCCAAGCACTCCGGCCTCATCACCCTGGCGGTGGTGGGGGCGCTCGGCGCCGCCCTCGCCCTGAGACCGTCCGGCCTCGGCCGTGTCCGCCGGCTGGTTCCCGTCGCGGCCGTCCTCCTCGGCGCCGTCGCCTTGCTCTCGGGCACCTACGGCTTCCGCTATGACGAGAGCCCCGAGAGGCGGGACCCCTTCAACCGTCTCCTCTCGCAAAAGATCGAGGACCTCAACACGCCGGCCTATCGCGAGGGGATGGAGCTGCTCGTCCGCTCCCACCTGCTCCCCCGCGCCTACCTCTGGGGGCTGGCGGACATCCTGCGGGCCGGGATGGAGGGGCGCGGCGAGGGGATGATGGCCTTCGGGAGGTGGTATCCGCTGGAGGCCCCCTGGTACTTCTTCCCCGGGGTGCTCCTGGTCAAGCTGCCGCTGGGGTTGACGCTGCTCGCCCTCGCCGGGGCCGTGCTGGCGGTCTCCAGGCGAGACCTGATCCGAGACAAGGCCCCCCTCCTCGCGGCGCTGGGTCTGGCCGCGGTCTATCTCGTCCTGCTCGGCTTGGGAGAGTCCTACGGCGGGGTGCGGCACGCGCTGCCGGTCTTCCCGGCCCTCGCCCTGCTGGGCGGAGCCGCCCTGGCGGCCGCGGCCCGTGGCGGCCGGGTGGTCCGGGGGCTGGCGGCGGTCGGACTGATCGCCGCGGCGGCCTCCGCGCTGCCGGTCCTGCGGCCTTGGGAGTACTACAACGAGCTGATCGGCGCCGAGGACGCCTACCTCTACTTCGCCGACGAAGGGATCGACCTCGGCCAGCGCAGCCGCGAGGCCATCCTCTATTACAACCGGGAGCTGCGCCCGCGCGGCGTGGTGCCGGTGCTCGCGTATCCGCTGACGCGCGAGCACCAGATACGGTTCCGCATGCGCTCGGTCGAGCTGGACGACGGGACGGCCCAGAAGATCGGCAACCGGTTCTCCGGGACGGTGCTCGTTGCGGCCCCCTCCCTCGCGCCCTTTCCACGCCTCGACCTCGCGGCCCTGCGCCGGGCCCGGCCGGTGGCGCGGTTCGGCAACCTGCTGGTCTTCCGGGGGACGTTCCACATCCCATGGCGCCGCTCCATGGCCCTCTACGTGGCGGCGACCAAGGCGCTCTACCTGGAGCGGGATCCGCGCCGGGCGGAGCCTCTCTTCGCCGAGGCCGTGCGCCTCTACCCGCCCCTCTACCCGGCCGCGGTCGAGCTCGGCAACCTGCGCGCCCGGCGCGGCGCGCGGCGGGAGGCGATCCACGCCTTTGAGCTGGCGCGCGCCCAGGCGACACCGGGCGATCCGATCATCGAGCGGCTGAGCGAGCAGATCCACCGCCTGCGGCGGGAGCCCCCGCGGTCCCTGCCGCCGGTCCGCAACCCCTGGGCGGAGTAGGGGAGGACTACTCGAAAGCCCGTACCTCGACCGGGTCTGGCCAGGGGAACTCGATGCGGACCGCCTGCGAGTCCAGGCTGCCCGACCTTGCGTCCTGTCGTGCCTGGAGCCCCCAGGCGAGGAGCGCCACCGGTTTTCGAGGCAGGTTCGTCCCGGTCCAATACCCGTTGGAGTCGGCCATGGGCCGTGTGCCGGCCAGCCATGCGAGGACCCCTCCCGACAGGCGGCGCCCGTCCAACCAGAGCACCATCTCGGCCCGCGCCGCGGCGCTCTTGCCCGCAGCATCCTTGACATGGACCGTCAGAGGCCGGTCGGCCGCCGGAGGAAGGTCCCATGCCATCTCGTCCTCATCCTCCTGAGGCCGCCACTCCCGCACCAGGAAAGCCGCGGCGGGGTGCTTGACCAGGAGGATGCCCGCCTGCTTGCGAGGAGTCTTGATCACCCCTTCCCGGTCCGCGCGCTCCGAGAAAAGTCCCTGCCCGGATTCCAGGGAGTCCACCAGCATCACTTCCGCGCCCGAGGCCGGCGCTCCGTTGGGAAGCCGGAGGCGCAACGCCACCGTCTCGCCGACTGGCTGGAGCAGGACTTCATAGGACTGATCCGACTGCTCGTCGACGACCTGCGCCTGTACCGGCTGGCGCAGGGGCGAGTACCCTTCGGCCGAAGCCCGGATCTCCAGCGACCCTTTGCGCAGGAACGCCAGCCGGGCTGTGCCCATCTTATCGGTCTCCGCCGATTGAGAGACGACCCTTTCCTTCTTCTTCAGCTCCGTCGAGCCTTCTCCCGCGTCGTCTTCCTGCAGATAGACGTTCCGGATGGCTACGAAGGCCCCTGGAACACCCTTGCGGGTGGCACTGTCCAGGACCTTCACCTGGATGTCGGCGTCGGGGATGTGGAAGTCGAGCTCTTTGGACTCCGCGACCGCGGGAGAGAAGAAATCGACGTAGGGGGCGGTTTCGACTTCGTCGAGCTCTATGGAGACGCTGCGCACAGGATCGAGCAGGACAACCTTGTAGGCTCCTTGCTCGTCCGTCCTCACCTCCTTCGTTTCCGGTGCGACCGTGTTGAAGGTCAGCTTGGCCGGATGACCCTCATCGCCATGGTAGACGGCACCCCGCAACGTGAGCAGGTCCGGCTCGAGCAGGAGGAACCCGTCCTCGCCCGAGCTGAGGTCGACCTGCCGGGAGTACGGCCCGAAACTGGTCTGCAGCTCGACTTCCAACAGGGCCGGAGGCACGGCTTCGAAGCGGTGGGAGTAGTCGGCCGGCCGGAGGGCCGCATGGTCCACCGCCTCCTTCGAGGGGAGGTGGCGGACTTCCAGGGTCAGCTTCTCCTCCTTGAGCTCCGCCGGCAGCTTGAGTTGGACCTCCAGGTCGGGGCGCGGCTTGAGCTCTCCCTTCACGTACTCGATCTGGCCCGCCAGGAGGTCGACCTTGTGCGGCTCGAAGAAGCCTTCCTTGGAGGAGCCCCGGACCTCGGCCGGCCCGGGCGCCAGCTCGTACCATACCGCGTAGATCCGGTCGGCGGTCGATACCACGAGGTCCGGCTGCATCTCCCGGCCCTGGCGCCGCAACACCATCTTTTCCGGCCGAGTTTCGTCCTGCTCTCCCGGCTCGACATGCCGCCGGTGGGCCTGGACGATGAGGTGCGCCACGCCCTGGGGGCGGTCGAGGGGGACGGCCGTGGTCGTACGGCCTCGGACCTGGAAGGGACGGCTGAGCGCCACGTACTTTTGGCGCTGAGGATCCCAGAGGCCGCCGATCGCCGGCCCTACGGGCAGGAGCAGGCCTTTACCGAGATCGTCGACCGCCTTCCAGCGCGAGATCTCCCAGCGCTGGAAAGGCCCGGCGAAATATCGTCCCGCATAGAGGAGGCGCAGCTCGATGCCCGGCTCCACGACCTCTTGCGGCGACAGGGTGACCCGTCCAGCATCGCCGAGAGGCGTTGTGGGAAATGGGAGCGGTTGAGTGTCCGACGTGAATACGAGCGCGGAGTAGGGGGTCATCCGCCAACCCTCTTCGAGCCACCAGAAGTAGGCCCCCGCCGGCGCCTCGACGGCACAACAGGGATAGACCAGCTCCACGCCGGGATCATCGCGGCGTATGAGATGGACCTCGAGGTCTGAGCTGGAAGGCGGTTGGCTCCACGCCGGAACGAGATTGAGCCAGAAGATGATAGAGAGGCCGAAAGCGCGAAGCAGGGTTCGCATGGGAGAGGCCTACCTTTTGACGACAGAGTCCAGACCAGGCCAAGGACTGAGGGTTCCCACCAGACGCTCGATCTTTCCAGCCGAGAGGCTAAGCCGTTGCGATCTGAAGGCGGACTGACTGGCCTCGGCCCGCAACTCGGCGGGTCCGGGAGCAAGCCCGTACCACAACGCATAGATCCTGTCGGCCGCCGATACTGTGAGGTCAGGGACCAACTGGTGGCCTTGGCGCATCAGCAGCAACTTTACAGGGAGGTCGGCGGCGGTGCTGGCCAGGGCAGGGCGCTGAAGCTGAACTACCAGATGCGTTACCCTCGAAGGCTTTTCCAGGGGGATGGTCACGGTCTTGCGGGTCTTGACCTCGAAAGGACGGCTGATCGCTGTATAAGACTGGCTCTGTTCGTCCCACAGCGCACCGATCGCAGGTCCGACGGGCATCAGCAGTCCCTCTCCCAGCCTATGGGTCGCTTCCCGTCGTGAAAGCTCCCAACGAGGGAAATTCCCTTCAAGGTAGCTGCCGGCGTGAAGGACCCGAAGAGTGAGGCGGGGGCTTTTCACAATATCTGGCGAGAGAGCGACCCGACCGGCCTCGCCCACCGGAACGGGTGCGAGCAAGCCATGGCCTTGGAAAGGACGGCTTGCGTAGATGATTACCGAAGAATAGCGGGAGATCTGCCAATCACCTTCAATCCATGCACGATACCGTCCCCGTGGAGGCTGGAACCAGATTCCGCAAGGAAAGACCAGTTCCATACTGGGGTCGTCGTACCCCGTGAGATGAGCTTTAAAGCCCCACGGGCTGAGCGCTTCCAGTCTGCCGTTCCTGGCTTTTGCGGGCATGACAGCGACAGCGGATCGGCCATTGATCTCGCCCGTCGCTGGATCGAGAAGCTCCGAGGGAGGGATGCCGCCGCCACCAGCCGACGTGCCCAGCCCCATTCCCAAAACGAGAGTAAGACCAGAGAGGCTGATCCAACCTCGCCGAGAGCTCTTAGAAGCCACCCATGCCCTCAGGGGAGCAGCACGAATAGTTGGAGTCTTCACCGCAAGCACCCCCGGAAGGGGATTCAAAACAGGCGCGTTCAGGATTTGACTGTTGGGCGCAAGACCACCATCGTCCCCAAGCGGTGCACTGATACCCGCAGTAGGTGTCGACCTGAGGCGTACAGGTAGCATCAACCGGCGCTCTTACAGCCAGCAGGAGTAACGCCAGCGAAGCCAGAATCCTTGCGATCCTGTTCATCTCGCGAATCCCTCCCTAGCCCTTAAGACGGGCTAATTTCAAAAGATTTTGGATTACGCCGTTGGGCGTGTCAATCCAAGGGGCTTCTACCCCCGCAGCGCCAGACTGAAGATCCCGGGCAGCTTGGCAAGCGACGGCGCGGCTTCGAAGCGGACGAGCTTGGGGGTGATTTTGTGCGCCGTCTTGTGGGTCGCGAACCAGACCGGTTTGGGCCGCACCCTGAAGGGGGCGCGGATGACGCTCTTCTGGAGCCGTGAGAACATCAGCGTATTGTGTACCACGCCGGCGCCCGACCGGATGTCGTGCGGCTCGTGCCCGGGGAAGGCGCCCCAGGGCGTCACCACCAGGCCGTAGCCGGCCGCCGCCCAGTGGTTGATCGACACCGTGCCGTAGCGCAGGTCCGCGACCGCCTTCTCGACCGCCCGCGCCACCCGGGGGTCGCGCAGCGAGGCCGGGTGGACGATCAGGGTGACGTTCAGGCTCCCCCAGACCGTGTCATTGGCGAAGGCGACCGCCTTCTCGATGTACTCGGCGACGCCCGCGGCGGCGATCTGGGTCTCGGAGAAGACCCCGGTGAAGGCCTCGACGGTATAGCAGACGTCTTCCCGGCGGCCGGGGTCGAGCCCCGGGATCAGCGCCCAGGGGAGGTGGCCGCCGTCGCGCTCGCCGAAGCGCTCGGCCTCGGGGTGGGCGGCGACAAAAGCGTCGAAGCGGTCGGCCGCCCCGGGATAGTAGGCCCGGCGCGTCGGGATCGCCCGCAGCAGGGCGCGCATCTTCTCCAGAAGCCGATTCCGCCCGGGCCAGGAGGCGTGCTGGACGACGACGCGCACCGCGTTGCAGTTGAACCCGGCGTTGTTGACCAGCATCGAGACCAGGTTCTCGGCGTGGTAGTCGAGGTCGGCCTCGTTCCAGGGGCCCGGCACCACGATCACCGGGCTGACGTTGCCGAGCTCGGCGGTGAACCGCTTGTCGAGGACCGCCTCCCGGCGCTCCTTGCGCCGCCGGCCCTCCTCGCCGGGGCCGAAGACGATGGCCTCGTAGGTCTTGTCCGAGCCGGTGACGTGGATTTCGTCGACGCCCGGGTGCCGGCAGAGGTAGCCCCCCTCCTCGGCGCCGCCGTAGACGACGCGGAAGAAGCCGCGTTCGCTGAGCGGCAGGAACGCCTCCTCGAGAAGCGGGCCGAGGTAGACGTTGACCGGGTGCGTCTTAAAGAGCGCCACCTGGTCTTCGACGAACAGCTTGTAGAGGGCGTCCATGGGGCCGATCGAGGAGACGTTGCCGCCGCCGAGCACCAGCGCGACGCCGCCCTGACGCTCGGCCGCGTGGTAGGCGACCGCCAGGGTGCCGGGCAGGCCCTCGCGGGTCACTCCCGGCTCCATCCAGACCTCCGCGGTGACGCCGGGGTAGAAGAGACGGTCGTAGACGTCTAAGGGGAAGATCCGCGCCGCGACCTGCCCGCCGGGGAGGGTGCGGACCGGCCCCGGGATGCACGGCCGGCCGTGGGCCTCGATGTCCGAGAGCGACTTCCGGAGCAGCCGCAGGTTGCGCAGGATGAAGTAGGGGCCGACCAGCGCCTCCTCGCCGGCCGCCGGGCTCTCCGGATCGATCCCCTCGGCCTCGATACAGACCTTCGCCCACCGGTCGGCGACGGCGAGGACGCCGTGGCTGAGCTCGTCGATCAGACCGATCCGCGGCCGGACGGAGACCTCGGTCCAGGCCTTCTTCCGCGCCTGGAGCTCGGCGACGGCTTCGTCCATGGCGGCGCGGGACGACGCTGGAAACAGTGTTGAAGGAGAGGGGGAGGGCGGAGCGGCGACGGTCATGAAGGGTAAGTTACCACGGCGCGGCAAGGATGCCGCACCGTGGCATACCCGCTCGGACTAGCAGACCTGGACGGTGGAATCGCAGGGGCACCGGGTCTGCGCCAGCAGAGCGCCCTGGATCGTGATCGTAATGCTGCCGGTCACGGCCTGGGGCGCGGCGTACTGCCGGTCCTGATGCTGCAGCGTCAGGATGGTCTCCCGGTGAAGGGCGAGCCTCTTGAGTTCTCTCTGCTTCATATGTCCTCCCTGGTTGGGAACAGCGGGTACATGGTAGGCCCGGAAGGGAGAGGGACGTCTATCAAAATCTTGCCCCTTTCACAGACCAACCGGTCCGGTTTGGCTGCCAACCGGTGCGGTTCCAGATCAAAATCGGTGGGGTTCTGCCGCCGAAGAGGGCGGTTCGAAATCAAAATCGGGGGGGTTTGTCCGCAAAAGAGGGCGATTTCAAATCAAAATCGGGGGGGTTGAAATCAGAATCCCCCCGGTTCGTCAGGAAAATCGGGGGGATTTACAACGAAAATCCCCCCGATTGAGGCCGTATGGGACGGTTCTACGCCGGAATCCCTAGGTCGCCCACTGCGCGCCGCGCGGCGCTCTGGGCATGAAGAACCAGAGGATGAGGTAGGCGAGCGCGCCGGGGAAGCCGACGGAGACGATCGACAGGATGACGTAGAGGACGCGCACCAGCGTCGGGCTCCAGCCAAGCCAGTCGGCGAGGCCGCCGCAGACGCCGGCGATGATCTTGTGGTTGCGGGAACGGTAGAGTGCCATGGTTTTCCTCCTTGGCGGCCGGGTGACCTGCCGCCCCCTCTCACTACGAGGCGGGGCCGGCAGGGTTTCAGACCTCGTCGGAGTCCAATGCAAGCTCCTGGCCGGCCCCGTGGCGCGCCGCCGAGACCGCGGCGGTGAAGAGGCCGCAGACCGCCGCGAAGAGCAGCAATCCGATCAGGCCGATCCAGCCCCCCTGGTCCTCGGGCCGGCCGATCGAGATCAGCGGCGTCCACATGTCGAAGGCCGTCCCGGGGTTGTCCTTCATCGCCCGCAGCGCGTCGAGGAAGGCGAGGAGCAGCGCGCCGGAGGCGAAGCTGACCAGCGCGCCGGCCAGCCCGCGGACCGCGAGCTGCGCGCCGGTGAGCGGCTGCCGGATCCTGGGCGGCTCCACGGCGAAGGTGATCTCCCGCGCGCTCCAGGGGACGAAGCGGGCGAGCATGACCATGCCCGGGATGCCGAAGGCCAGCGTCGACCAGAAGAAGGTCTCCCAGCCCACGGCGTAGACGGTGAACCCGGCGATGGGGCCGGAGACGATGCGCGGCAGGCCGAACAGGCTGGAGAAGAGGGCGTACTGCGTCGCCGAGAAGCGCTTCTGGGTCATGCGCAGCAGCAGCACCAGGAAGGCGCCGCTGCCGAGGCCGCTCGACAGGGCTTCGAACCCGAAGGCGGCCCACATCAGCGGCCGGTTGACCTCCGTCTCCTGCGCCAGGATGGCGTAGCCGGCGTTCGAGAAGATCTGGAAGAAGCCGAAGATCCAGAGCGCCCGGCCCAGCCCGAGAGGCGCCGTCATCAGCCCGCCGATCGCCGTCCCCAGGATGTTGGTGGTCAGTCCGATGACGGTGAGCGCGACGCCGCGGTCGAACTCGTTGTAGTTCATATCGATCAGGAACGGCCGCTGCAGCGACTGGACGAGGTTGTCCGCCAGCTTGTAGAGCAGGACGAAGGAGAGGATCTCGAGCGCCCGGTGGCGGGCGAGGAAGCCGAGGAACGGGTACCAGACCGCCTCCTTGAGCGTCCGCGGCGTGCCGCCGGCCACGGCGGGCTCGGGGGAGCGCCAGACCATCAGGATCATCGGCAGGTAGAGGCAGGCGAGGAAGACGTTGACCGCCGGCCAGCCCCACATCCCGGCGAGCGTGATCGACAGGCTGCCCGCCAGGTAGTAGCCGAGGCGCCAGAGGGCGTTGCGCGCGCCGACCGCGACCGACTGCTCCTCGGGGCGCAGCACGTCGACGGCGTAGGCGTCGATGGCGATGTCCTGCGTCGCCCCGGCCAGGGCGATCGCCAGGGCGATGGCGCCGACCACCCAGGGGGCCTCCGGATGGCTGCCGACGCCGGAGAGCGCGAGGACCGAGACGAAGAGGCCGATCTGGGAAATGATCGCCCAGCCGCGGCGCCGGCCCAGCGGCGGCACGAAGCGGTCCATCAGCGGCGACCAGAGGAACTTGAAGGTCCACGGCACCTGCGCCAGGGTGAAGAGGCCGACCACCCGGATGTCGACCCCGATGTCGCGCATCCAGTCCGGGATGGCGAGCCAGACCAGCCCCAGCGGCATGCCGGAGGCGAAGGACATCAGGGTCACCGAGGCGGTGCGCCAGGAGGTGAACGCCGCCTTGAGGCTCTGGAGCGTGCTCGGTTTTCTCTGCGGGATCGGGGTCGGGGCGGATTCTTCGGTCAAGTCTCGACGCTCCTTTGGTGGCACCGCAACCCGGGGAGCTTACAGCGCTTCGACCCGGGTGCGCAGCCGGGCGATCCCCTCGTGGACGCCGTGGAGCTCGCCGCGCACTTCGTTCAGGCGGTCGCGCTCGGAGCGCACGAAGCGGGTGTAGGGGGCGATCGCCTCGTCGATCCGCCGCAGGCTCCCCTCGATCTCGTGGTCGAACTGGCCGGTGAGCGCCGTCATCAGGTCGACGCGCATGGCCTCGATCTTCTCGCGCAGGTCCTTCTTGGCCTCGTGGCGCCGGTTGGGGATGATGAACAGGCCGAGGACCGCGACCGTGCCCGCCGCCAGGATGCCGGTGAAGTCGGCGGCGGCGGTGACGGCGATGTGGGTGACGATCGCCCCCAGGCCGAGGGCGGTCACCTCCGCCAGGGCGGTGCCGGCGACGGCGGTCTGCACCGAGTCGGCCAGGCGGTTGGCCTCGGCCTCCTTGTCGAAGGTCTCGACCGAGCGTTGGGCGGCGCGGCCGACGCTGTCGAGGAGACGGGTGCGGTCGAAGTCGAAGCTGCCGCCGACGCGGCCGACGATACGGTCGGCGTGCCGGTCGCGCCGCTTCGCCAGGTGCTCCATCACCGCCTGCCACTGGCGCAGGTCGGCGGCGACGATCCAGTCGATGATCTCGGACACGCGCCGTTCGATGAGCTGCGGCGCGTCGCCGACCACCTTCTGCTCGAACTCGGCCTTCATCTTGGAGCGGTTGACGAGGTCGAAGACGCGGGTGAGGCGCATGGTCTCGTCGAAGAACTGGACGCCGCGGTTCTCGAACTCGTGCAGCACCTTGTCGACGTCGGAGAGGCGGAAGCGGAACTCGCGCGCCATGTCCTCCTTGTAGACGGCGAGCTGCTGCTCGATGTCCTCGATGGCGGCGAAGTCCTCCTTGAGCAGATCGAGCCGGCTGTTGGTGATCTCCAGGTAGCGGCTGGCGAGGTGCTCGGCGACGCCCATGGGGTTCAGGAGCTTCAGGCGTACCCGCTCCTTTTCGTCCAGGGTCGAGACGATGTAGCGCTCGAGCTCGTCGAAGCGGCTCTTGGCGAGCAGGTCGGGGTCGCCGCCGCTCTGTTTGGCGCGCAGGGCGAGCCGCGAGGCGACGGGGAAGAGGTCGGGGGTGAAGCCGAGCAGGGAGCGGGCGTTGTCGGCGACGAAGGCCTCGACCTGCCGCACCTCTTCCACGGACTCCAGGATGTCGATCTTGTTGATAATGATGACGACCTTCTTGCCCCACTCGCGGATGCCCTGGAGGAAGGCGCGCTCGCTTTCGGTGAACGGGCGGTCGGCCGAGGTGACGAAGAGGACCATGTCGGAGCGCGGCACGAACTCGCGGGTGATCGCCTCGTGCTCGCGGTGGATGGCGTTGGTGCCGGGCGTGTCGACGATGTTGATGTCCCGGAGGAGCTCGACCGGCGCGCTGATGACGTCGAGGGCGGACTCGACGACGGTGCGTTCGACCTCGGGGCCGTGCCTGATCAGGTGGACGCGGGTGGTGGTGGGGGTGACCCCCTCTTCGAGGATCTTGTCGCCGAGGAGGGCGTTGATGAAGGTGCTCTTGCCGGAGTTGTACTCGCCGACGACGACGAGGAGAAAAAGCTCGCCCATCTCGTTGACAAGCGACGCGAGCCGCTCGAGGTCAGCGCGCTGGCCGTCGGATCGTGCCAGCACGTCCCGGACGCGCAGTACGAGCGCTCGCTCCAGCGCCACGAGCTCGCCCTGTTGACGGGTGAGAACCTGCTCCAAAGCTCAATACCCCCGGGAAATGATGGTAACCACTTGCGGCCATCGGTGTCCTGCATAAGAGTACAACCGGAATAGGTTTTTACGTACTCTTTCCCAAGGTTATGGCAGCCCGATCAATTGGCACCGCGACGATCTCTTTCGGCCTCGTCTCCGTTCCCGTCAACATCTTCTCGTCGTCCGAATCCAAGGCGAGCGTGTCGTTCAACATGCTGCACAAGAAATGCGGCACGCGCCTCAAGCAGCAGTACATCTGTCCCAAGGACTCGGAAATCGTGACGCGCGACGAGACGGTGAAGGGATATGAGTTCGCCAAGGATCAGTACGTCGTCCTCTCGCCGGAAGAGCTCAAGGCACTCGAGGAGAAGGCGACGAGCACCATTGATGTCCTGGAGTTTGTCCCGCTGTCGACCGTCGATCGCGAGTACCTCGACAAGGTCTACTACCTCGGCCCTGACAAGGCAGGGGATCGCGCGTACAGGCTGCTCGCCGCCGCGCTCAAGGAGACAGGCAAGGCCGCGCTCGGACAGTATGCCGCGCGCGGTCAACAGCATCTCGTTCTTCTCCGCCCGCTCAACGGAGTACTCGTCATGGAGCAGCTCCATTACGCCGACGAGATCCGTCCCACCACCGAAGTCATCGTCGCCGACGGCGAAGTGAAGGAAGCCGAGCTGAAGCTGGCGAAGCAACTCATCGATCAGACGTCGAATGAGACCTTCGAGCCCGCCAAGTACAGGGACACCGTGCGCGAGCGCGTGCTCGAGACCATCCAGCGGAAGATCGATGGCCAGGACATCACTGGCGATGCCGCGCCCGCCGCCGACACCAAGATGCTCGACCTGATGCAGGCGCTCAAAGCGAGCCTCGCCAAGGAGAAACCCGACAAGGCAGAGACGAAGCGCAAAGCATCGTGAAGGTTTTCGCGGGCACGAGCGGCTATGCGTTCAAGGAGTGGAAGGCCACCTTCTATCCCCCTAGTCTCAAGGACGACGGCATGCTCGGCTACTACGCGAGCAAGTTCGATGCGGTAGAGATCAACAACACCTTCTATAGGCTGCCCAAGGAGAAGGTGCTGC
>JBKKAU010000795.1:0-1731 GCA_046714475.1 Thermoanaerobaculia bacterium | reverse complement strand
TCCCCCGGCTGGCGCGGCACGATCCAGGCCGCCAGCCGGGGCTCGCCATCCTCGGCACGCCGGGCCAGCACCGCCGCGGCCCGCACCTCGGGCTCGCCGGCCAGCACGGCCTCGACCTCCCCCGGCTCGATGCGGAACCCCCGCACCTTGACCTGGTGGTCGATGCGGCCCAGGAACTCCAGGCTGCCATCCGGCAGCCGGCGGGCGAGGTCGCCGGTGCGGTAGAAGCGGCGGCCGTCCCGGGGGACGAACTTCTCCGCCGTCAGCCCGGGCTGGTGGAGATAGCCGCGGACCACCCCCGGGCCGTCCACCCAGAGCTCGCCGGGGATCCCGACCGGCACCAGCTGCCCGTCCCGGTCCCGCACATCGAGCCGGGCGCCGGGGAGAGGCCTGCCCAGCATGTTCCGCGGCTCGGCCGCGGCGGCGTCCGCCGTGTGAGAGGCGCAGATCACGGTGGCCTCGGTGGGACCGTAGAGTACGGTGACGCGTGCCCCGGGGAAGGCCTCACGCATCCCGGCGACCAGGGCGGGGGGGACCGCGTCGCCGCCGGAGAAGGCGTGGCGCAGGGACGAGGCGCCGGGCGGCCAGGCCTGGACCTCCTCGACAATCTGCCGCATCAGGGCGGGCACGGTGTCGAAGTGGGTCACGGTCCCCAGAGCGGCGGCGATGAGCTGGAGGTCCAGGCCCGGACCCGGGTCGAGGAGCACGGCCGTCCCCCCGGCCAGCAGCGGCGCCAGAGCGTCGAACAGGAAGATGTCGAACGAGAACGGGGCGACGCACAGGGAGCTGTCCCCCGCGCGGAAGCCGAAAGCCATCTGGGCTCCCGCCAGCGAGCAGGCCAGGCTGCCGTGCTCGACCAGGACCCCTTTGGGCCGGCCGGTCGTCCCGGAGGTGTAGATCACGTAGGCCAGATCGCCCGGCGCGACCTCCCCCGTGGCGGTCTCGCCTTCACCCTCCGTCTCCTCCATCCAGACGAGCCGGACGCCGTCCAGCGGCAGTGCCGCCAGACGGCCGCGCAGCCCCCGGTGGGCCACCAGCACGGGGGCGCGGAGCCCGCGGAAGGCGTCCACCACCACCAGGGCGAGGCGGGCGTCCGGCTGCGCCGGATCGAGCGGCACCCAGGCGCCTCCCGCCTTCCAGACCCCCAGGATGCCGACCAACAGGTCGACCGACCGCTCCAGGTAGAGCCCCACGCGCGCCTCGGGACCGGCTCCCAACCCGCGCAGCCGGTACGCCAGCCGTCCGGCCCGGCGGTCCAGCTCGCCATAGGTGAGGCTCTCGCCGGCGCAGGTCACGGCCGGCGCCTCGGGGGTACGCGCCGCCTGCGCCTCGAAGAGGGCCGGGACCGATGCAACGGACCCGGCCATCCAGGTGTCGTTCCACTCGGCGGCGAGCTGATGGCGCTCGGCCCCGGTCAGCATCGGCAGCGTGGAGACCGGCAGCCGCGGATCGGCGACGGCCCCTTCCAGCAGACCGCGCAGGTGGGCGAGCAGCCGCTGGATGGTCGTGCCGTCGAACAGCCCGGTGCTGTATTCGAAGGAGAGGAGCAACCCCTCCCGGACCTCCAGGACGTTGAGCGACCAGTCGAACTTGGCCGCGGTCGGTCCGGAGAGGCCCGGGGCGGCGGCGCCGTCCGGCGTCTCGCCGGGGGTGTTCTGCAGGACCAGGATGCCGTCGAAGAACGGCGTGCGCGAAGGGTCGCGGCGCGGCGCCAGCTCCTCGACCAGCTTC
>JBKKAU010000794.1:0-1990 GCA_046714475.1 Thermoanaerobaculia bacterium | reverse complement strand
ATCCGGGTGGCGGTCCGCATGGCGGCGACCGCCTGGATGATGGACTCGGCCTCCGCCGCCTCGGCGACAGGGGTCGACCGGACCTTCGACAGCCGGCGGAAAAGCAGTGTGGGATCCGCGGCCACGGCGGTCTGCGGGCAGCGGGCGCACCCATCCAGGTGCCTCAAGGCCTCGCTCCACCCTTCGGGCTCGGCGCCGTGGCGCTCCCGGCGGTGGGCGGCAAGGACCTTCCAGTCAGGGCAGTTCGGGCTCAAAGGGCTCACGCCTCCTCCTTGTTGTCCA
This sequence comes from Thermoanaerobaculia bacterium, assembly GCA_046714475.1. GTDB lineage: Bacteria > Acidobacteriota > Thermoanaerobaculia > Multivoradales > UBA5704 > DASPJI01. The sequence continues at coordinate 1,708 of JBKKAU010000794.1, read as the reverse complement.
ACTCCGCGAATCCGGAGGCGTACTCAGGGTAGCGCCGGATCATCTCCTGACGCAGATATCTCCTGGCACTGAACACATAATTACGGACCGCCGATTCCCGGCAGCCGATGATCTGGGCGATCTCGGAGACCGGGATCTCCTCGATTTCGCGCAGCACGAAAGCGAGCCGCTGCCTCTCCGGCAGGCCGGCCGCCAGGTCCTGGAAGACCGCCATGATCTCCCCTTGGCCGATGCGGGCGAAGTTCCGCTCGATGATCTCGTCCGCGAGGTGGAAGACGTGACTGCGCACCGGCCCGGTCTGCCGTTCGCGGCTGTTGCGCGTCCGCAGGTGGTCGATCGCCAGGTTGCTCGTGATGCGGTAGATCCAGGTGTTGGGGCTCCACCGGTCGTCGAACTTCCTGCGGTTCTCCCAGACCTTGAAGAAGGCGACCTGGACGATGTCGCGCGCCTCCTCCGCCTCGCCCAGGATGTTCTCGACGAGGTGCCGCAGGTTCTTGGCCTTGCGGCGGATCAGCTCGTTGAACGCAGCCTCTTCGTCGCTGCGGATCCCCATCAACAGGTCGCGGTCCGAGGCCTCCCTCCATGGGGCTGGCTGGTCGGGTTGGCGTTGACGGGCGGTGTAGACGAGCTCGAGCATAAAAATATCTCCCCCTACTATGTATACGGATGAGCCGGGCCAAACGTCACGAGCCGGTTTGAATTTGGCTGTCGACAGGGCGCGGGCACACCTCGACCGTAGTCGGGGACGTCAGCATTATACTGCCCGCCGAGATGCGTTCCGTCCTCCGGGGGCTCTACCAGCTCGCCACCGGCGCCGCGCTGCTTGCCGCCGGCCCCATCCTGCTCGCCCGCCGCGGCGGCCATTACCTGCCGACCCTGTCCGGCCGGCTCGGCCGTCCGCCCGCCGACCTCGCGGACGCCGAGGGGCGCGGCGCCCTCTGGATCCACGCCGTCTCGGTCGGCGAGGTCGGGGTCGCCGCCACCCTGGCGCGGGCGCTGCCCCCGGAGCTGCCACTGCTGGTGACGACGATCACCCCGACGGGCCAGGCGCGCGCCCGATCCGCCTTCGCCGGCCGCGCCGCCGTCGCCTACCTGCCGTTCGACCTCGGCTTCGCCGTCGGCCGCTTCCTGCGCCGCTTCGCCCCGCGCGCCCTGGTGCTGGTCGAGGGGGACTACTGGCCGCTGCTGCTCGCCGAGACCCGGCGCCGCGGCCTCCCGGTCGCCGTGGTCAACGGCCGGGTGGGGGACCGCGGCTTCCGCCGCCTGCGCCGCCTGCGCCCCTGGATCGGCCCGCTCTTCTCCGCCGTCGACCGCTTCGGCGTCCAGACCGCGCGGGACCGCGAGCGTCTCCTGGCGCTGGGCGTGCCCGGCGAACGGGTCGAGGTGACGGGCAACCTCAAGTACGAGACGCCGGAACCGGAGGCGCGCCCGGAGCTGGAGGCACGCGTCCGGGCGCTCGCCGGCGGCCGGGCGGTGCTGCTTGCCGGCTCGACCATGGCCGGGGAAGAGGAGCAGGTGCTCGACGCTTTCCTGGAGGTCGGCGCCGGCCGCGCCCTGCTGGTCCTGGCGCCGCGCCACCCCGAGCGCTGGGACGAGGTGGACGGCCTGCTGCGCTCGCGCGGCGTCGACACGGCGCGGCGCAGCCGCCTCGACGGCCCGGAGGCGTCCCCGGCGCGGCCGGCGGTGCTGCTCCTCGACAGCCTGGGCG
>JBKKAU010000793.1:0-1072 GCA_046714475.1 Thermoanaerobaculia bacterium | reverse complement strand
GGCCAGGGCCGTGGAGCTGGAGGGAGAGTCGCTGACTTACCGCGCGCTGGACCGGCGCGCCAATCAGCTCGCGCACTACCTCAGGGGCTTGGGCGTCGGCCCCGACGTCCGGGTGGCGCTCTGCATGGAGCGCTCGCTGGAGATGATCGTCGCCCTCCTGGGCATCCTCAAGGCGGGCGGGGCCTACGTGCCGCTCGACCCCGCCTACCCGCGCGAGCGCCTGACCCTGACGCTGGACGACTGCCGGGCGCCGGTGGTCCTCACCCGGGAGGAGCTGGTCGATCGCCTGCCGGGTGAAGCCATGAAGGTCCTGTTGGACGCCGCGGGTGGTGGTGCCTCCCCCCCTGGGTGGGGGGCGGTAGGGAGCGGGGGAGGTCAGGTGGGGGGTTTTTCAACCGGCCTCGCCTACCTCATCTACACCTCCGGCTCGACCGGCCGCCCCAAGGGGGTCGCCATCGAGCACCGGAGCGCAGTGGCCCTTCTCGCCTGGGCGCGGGAGGTGTTCTCCGACGCCGAGGTCGCGGCCGTGCTCGCCTCGACGTCGATCTGTTTCGACCTGTCGGTCTTCGAGGTCTTCGTGCCGCTGACCCGCGGCGGCACGGTGGTGCTGGCCGGCAATGCGCTCGGTCTATTGGATATGGAGGACGGGGCCGGCGTGACGCTGGTCAACACCGTCCCTTCGGCGGCGGCTGCGTTGACGCGGAGCCGGCCGCTGCCGGCTTCGGTGCGGACGTTGAACCTGGCGGGCGAGCCGATCCCGGCGGCGCTCGCCGCACGGCTCGCCGCCGAGCCCGGGCTGCGCCTGTACAACCTCTACGGCCCGTCGGAGGCGACGACGTACTCGACCTGGGAGCGGGTGCGCGGCGACGAGCATCGGTCGCCGCCGATCGGCCGTCCCGTCGCCGGCACGGCGGTCCACCTGCTCGACCGGCGGCTGCGGCTGGTTCCGGCGGGCGTGCCGGGCGAGCTGTACCTCGGCGGCGCGGGGCTGGCGCGCGGCTACCTGGGCCGGCCGGAGCTGACTGCCGAGCGGTTCGTCCCCGATCCCTTCGGTGGCGATGGTGGCCGGCTC
>JBKKAU010000792.1:0-1024 GCA_046714475.1 Thermoanaerobaculia bacterium | reverse complement strand
GCGGTGGCCGGGGCGGCGGCTATTACGGGGGCGGCCACTACTACGGCGGCTGGGGCTGGGGGGGAGGCTGGGGCGCCTGGAGCTGGTGGCCGGGCTACTGGGGCTATTACCCGCCCTACTACGGCCCGCGCCATCGCGACCGCTATTACGACGACTACGACGAGATGGGGGCTCTCGACCTCGACGTCCATCCCGGACGGGCCGAGGTCTACGTCGACGGCGACCTCCTGGGCAAGGTCGACGCCTACGACGGCTTCCCCCGCTACCTCTGGCTGGACAGGGGGACCTACGACGTGGTCTTCTTCCTCGAAGGCCACAAGACGGTCTCCCGCCAGATCACGGTCTACCCGGGCACGGTGATCGACATCGGCGACCGCCTGGAGCCGGGCGACGCGGTCCGTCCCCAGGACCTCGCCACCAAGTCGCACGAGCGGCGGGACGCCAGGCTCCGCGACGAGCGCGAGCGGCGGGAGCGGAGCGGACGCGGGGACGACGAGGACTGGCGCGAGCGGGTGCGTGGGGATCGGGAGCGCCGCCGCGGCGATGAGGGTGACGACCGAGATCGGGACCGGGACGGCCAGGATCGTCGTGAGGAGGCGCTCGAAGACGAAGAAGAGAGGGGCGGGCCGAGCCACGGCCGCGTCCGTCTCGACATCGAGCCTTCGGACGCCTCGGTCTACCTCGATGGACGCTTCGTCGGCACCGCCGAGCAGCTCTCCCGCTCGGGGCTGTCGGTCAACCCCGGCGAGCACCAGCTCTCCGTGGTCCGGCCCGGCCATGAGAGCGAGGAGGTCGAGTTCCGCGTCAGCGCCGGCGAGGAGGTCGAGCTGGAGGTCGAGCTCGACCGGGAAGACAACTAGCCTTCACCCCCCCGCCTGGAAACGGAAAGCGCCCCCATCCGGGGGCGCTTTTTTGGTGCGCCCGGCATGGGCATCGACTTGGAGGTGTAAGTCCTCCCGGAACTTGGTCACAGGGACCGAAGCGACCCGCAAGGTGGCGACCGTGAGGGGACCGCTGAAGGAAG
>JBKKAU010000791.1:0-1874 GCA_046714475.1 Thermoanaerobaculia bacterium | reverse complement strand
TGGGACGGGGGGTCCTTCGGCGCTTTCGGAGCGATGGGGGTCGGCGAGCTGCCCATGGAGGGCGGCGCCCGGGCGTTGGCGCAGGCTATCGAAAACGCCACCGGGATCCCGGTGGACGAGATCCCGGCGACTCCGGAGAAGCTGCTGAGAGGAATGACATGAAGGTGCCCTTGTCGATCAACGGCCGCGACGTCGAGCACGACGGTCATCCGATGGAGCGCCTCCTCGACGTGATCCGGGAGGGGCTCGGGCTGACCGGCACCAAGGAGGGGTGCGGCGAAGGCGAGTGCGGCGCCTGCACGGTGCTGCTGGACGGCGAGCCGGTCCTCTCCTGTCTCGTCCCGCTTTTCCAGTGCGAAGGACGGCGGATCGAGACGGTCGAGGGGATCGCCCAGGGTTCGGCGCGCGCCTTCCTGGAGCGCTTCGTGGAGACCGGCGGCGTCCAGTGCGGAGCGTGCACGCCGGGGATCGCGGTCACCGCCTGGGCGCTCCTCGAACGCAATCCGCAGCCGGGCCGCGAGGAGGTGCGCGAGGCCCTGGCCGGCAACCTCTGCCGCTGCACGGGATACGAGGGCATCCTGCGGGCGTTCTTCCCGGAGCCGGAACGTTGACGGCGGTCGCGCTCCGCCCCCGTTCGCTGGACGAGGCGGTCCGCCATCTCGGGGAGGATCCGGCGCTGGTCCCCACCGCCGGCTGCACCGACCTGATGGTGCGCGGGATCGAAGCCCTGCACCGGATGGACCGGGTGATCGATCTGCTGGGCATCCCCGAGCTGAGCGAAATCCGAGAGATAGAAGGGGGACTGGAGATCGGCGCCACGGCGACTTTCAGCGAGATCCGCCGCTCGGCCATGGTGCGCGAGGCTTTTCCGATCCTCGCCGAGGCCGCCGGGCAGATCGGCGGCTGGCAGATCCAGAACCGGGCCACCCTGGGGGGCAACGTCGCCAACGCCAGCCCCGCCGGCGACTCCCTCCCCGTCCTCCTCGCCCTGGACGCGGTGATCGTCGCGGCCGGTCCGCAAGGTCTGCGCGAGATCCCCTACGCCGCCTTCCACACGAGCTATCGCAAGACCGCCCTGCAACCTGGAGAGATCGTCGCCCGCATCCGCCTGCCCCGCCTGCCGGAAGGCTCCGTGCAGGCCTTCCGTAAGGTCGGCACCCGCAAAGCCCAGGCGATCAGCAAGGTCGTCGTGGCCCTGGTAGGCCAGACAACGGGCCGGATGGAGGGGGGCAGGATCGCCGACCTCCGCCTCGGCGCCGGCAGCGTGGCCGCGACGCCGGTCCGCCTGCGGGCGACCGAAGACGCGGTGCGGGGGATGGAGACGGGACCCGAGGCCGCCGACCAGGCCGGCCGGGAGGCCGCCCGCGAGGTCACCCCGATCGACGACGTCCGCTCGACCGCGGACTACCGCCGCTTCGCCCTGGAGAGGGTGGTACGGCGGATGGTGCTGGAGATGGCCGAAGAAGGGCGCGATGAATCGCGCCCCTACACGGGCTTGTAGGGGCGCCATTCATGGGCGCCCGGAGACATATAGGAGGACGACGACCCTACCTCCCGACGCGGTCCGCGACGTCTTCGAGCGCCTGCGCGGTGCCAATCTTGAATTCAACCGCCGGTACCCTGGCGAGTCGGACCGCCGGCAGCCCGTCCATACCGTCTACGGCGGAGCGCACCTGTTCAAGTCCGACTCCGCCGGCCGGCTCGGGGCGCTCGCCCTGCGCGCCCTGGAGGAGTACGCATCAACTCCCGAGGATCTCGCCCGGGCGGCGGGGCTGCCGGAAGAGCTCGCGTCCAGGATCTACGAGCGGGTGACGGAGAAGCTCCGCCGCGAACCGGTCGAGGACTTCAGGATCGATTTCGAGGACGGCTACGGC
>JBKKAU010000790.1:0-3714 GCA_046714475.1 Thermoanaerobaculia bacterium | reverse complement strand
GAGCAGCACCACCTCGTCGCCGAGCTCGGCCCCGGTCGTGGTCACGTCGAGCAGTGTCATGTCAATGGTCACCGAGCCGGCGACCGGCACCCGGCGGCCCCGTACCAGGGCCTGGGCGCGGCCGGTCAGCCGCCAGGAGTAGCCGTCAGCATAGCCCACCGGCACGACGCCGATGCGGCTGCGCCGCCGGGTGACGGTGCGGCCGCCGTAGGACAGCGGCGTGCCCGGCGGCACCTCGCGGAGCTGCACGATGCGCGTCAGCAGCGACATGACCGGGCGCAGGTCGAGGTCGGAGATCGGCTGGACGTCGTCCGCGCCCCAGCGCGGGCGCCGGGCGGGGTCGACGCCGTAGAGCGCCAGGCCGAGGCGCACCAGCCTGTGGCGGCTCTCCTCGCGGTAGAGGGCGGAGGCGCTGTTGGCCATGTGGATGAGCACGCTCTCCCGTTCGCGCGGGGTGAGCAGGCGCAGGACCTCCTCGAAGCGGTCGGCCTGGAGGGCGTTGTGCGGGCTCGCCAGGTCGTCGGCGTCGGCGAAGTGCGACAGCAGCCCGGCGAGGCGCAGCCGGGGGTGGCGGCGGATGACCTCCAGCGCCGTCGGCACCTCGGCGACGGCGACGCCGAGGCGTCCCATGCCGGTGTCGACCTTGAGGTGGACCGGCTGCGGCTCGGCCTGGCCCGCCGACCAGTCGCGCCAGAGCGCCAGCTCGATCAGGCTGGAGACGGTCGGCACCAGGCGGTAGCGCTGGTAGAGGGCGATGCGCGCCGGCCGCGCCGTGCCGAGCACCAGGATCGGCACCTCGACGCCGGCGCGGCGGATCTTGGCCCCCTCTTCGAGCAGCGCCACCCCGAGCCAGTCGACGCCGGCGGCGGCGAGCGCCCGGCTCACCCCGACCGCGCCGTGGCCGTAGCCGTCGGCCTTGACCACCGCCATCATCTTGACCCCCGGCGCGCGGCGGCGGATGGCGTGGAGGTTGTGCTCCAGCGCGTCCAAGTCGACGTCGACCCAGGCCGGCCGCAGCGCCGAGGCGAGCTCTTCGCCGCCGATGGGCTGTTGGGGCTCAGAAGGGGGCTGAGGCATCGGGAGGGCCGCCATGCCGGTCGAGGTTGCGGAAGCTGGTGGTCTCTCCCAGGAAGACCAGCTCGACGGTGCCGGTCTCGCCGTTCCGGTGCTTGGCGATGATCAGCTCGGCCAGGCCCTTGGTCTCCTCGCTGGGGTTGTAGACCTCGTCGCGATAGATGAACGCCACCATGTCGGCATCCTGCTCGATGCTGCCGCTCTCGCGCAGGTCGGAGAGCTGCGGCCGGTGGTCGCTGCCGCGCCGCTCGGGTTGGCGGGAGAGCTGGGAGAGGGCGATCACCGGGATCTCGACCTCCTTGGCGAGCTGCTTCAAGCCGCGGCTGATGGCGGCGATCTCCAGGTTGCGGTTCTCGTAGCGGCCGCCGGCCTGCATGAGCTGCAGGTAGTCGAGGACGAGCAGGCCGAGCCCCTTCTCGGCCTTGAGGCGCCGCGCCTTGGAGGCCACCTCCAGGAGCGTCGGGTTCGGCGAGTCGTCGATGTAGAGCGGCGCGTCGCCGACCGAGCGGACGGTCTGCATGATCCGCGTCCACTCCTTCTGCGAGACGCGCCCGGCGCGCAGCCGCGCGAACGAGATGTCGGCCTCCGAGCAGAGGATGCGCAGCGCCAGCTCCTGCTGGCTCATCTCCAGCGAGAAGATGCCGACCGTCCGGCGCTCGCGGATCGCCACGTGCTGGGAGACGTTCAGGGCGAAGCTGGTCTTGCCCATGCCGGGACGGCCGGCGATGATGATCAGGTTGCCCCGGTTCAAGCCCTGGCTGATGCGGTCGAGGTCGATGAAGCCGGTCGGCACGCCGGTGAGCATGCTCCCCGGGCGCTCCTCGATCTCCTCCAGGGTGGTGTGGAAGACGTCGGAGAGCAGCACGAAGCCGCGCTGCACCGCCTCCTCGCCGAGGCCGAGGATCGCCTGCTCGGCGCGGCCGAGCGCCGCCTGCGCCTCGAGCCCGCCGTCCAGGCAGTCGCGGATGATCTGGCTCGACGTCTGGATCAGCCGCCTGCGGACCGAGCGCTCCTTGACGATCTCGACATAGGCGTCGATCCGCCCGACGTCAGGCAGGTCGAGGTCGAGGCTGGTCAGGTAGGCGAGGCCGCCGATCGAGTCGAACTTGCCCTGCTGCTCCAGGCGCGCCTGGAGCGTGCGCAGGTCGATCGTGGTCTGGTCCTCCTGCAGCTCGATCATCGCCCGGTAGAGGACCTGGTGCTTTTCGAGGTAGAAGTCCTCGGGCCGCAGCCGTCCGGAGATGGTGGGCAGGACCGCCGGGTCGAGCATCACTCCGCCGAGCACGGCCCGCTCCGACTCCTCGCTGTAGGGGGAGGCTTTCTGTTGAGGCAGGGTATCGAGCATGCCGGGCCGGACTTCGCTTTCAGGACGCCCGGTCATTCTCCCGCAAATGCGTCGCGTCTGGCAATTGCGCCGCGGCGCGCAGGTGGAGGTGACGCTGGAGTAAAGGATGAGCGGATTGGAATCCGGAGGCGATAGGATGTGCTCTCGACATCGGAGACCCCGACCATGACGCTTGTGCCCCATACCTGTTCGATCCGCCCCCTGCGCAACCTGCTGATCGCCACCGCACTCGACCCGGGAAGCGATGCCGTCGTGCGGGCCGGGCTCGCCCTGGCCCGTGGCGCCGGAGCCAAGGTCCATCTCCTTCACGTCGCCGACCTCGAGCCGCCGATCCTCGGCTACGAGGCCGCGGGGATACTGCCTACCCAGGACGAGAGCCAGCTCGAATGGCGCGAGCGCGAGCTCGCCGATCAGGTGCGGCGCCTGGAGATCGCCGAGGGGGAGATCGCGGACAGGCGCGTGGTCCCCGGCGCGCCGCACCGCGTGATCGCCGACGCCGCCCGCCAGGCGAGCGCCGACCTGATCGTGACCGGCGCGACCCGGGCCACCGGGCCGGGGGGCAGGCTCCTCGGCTCGACCGCCGATCGCGTCCTGCGCCTGGCCTTCTGCCCCGTGCTCGTGGTGCGCGGCGACCTGCCGCTCCCGCTCCGCCGCGTGCTCGCGCCCGTGGACCTCTCGCCCGCTTCCGGCGACGCCTTCCATTGCGGCCTGCACCTGCTGGCGCGGATCGCGGGCGACGCGCCCGTGCGGGTAGAGGTCCTCCACGTCGTCAGCTTCATGGAGGCGCTGGCCCTGCGCCGGAGCCAGACGCCGCCCCCTTCGCTCGAAGACACCGGCGAGATCCAGCGCCTGGCGCAAGCCGAGCTCGACCGCTTCCTCCGGGATGTGCAGGCGGACGTGGGGGTCGTCCAGGGACAGATCCGCTCCGGCGATCCCCGGATGGAGATCCTGGCGGAGCTGGAGCGGAACCCGGCCGACCTGCTCCTCATGGGGACGCACGGCCGCGGCGGCTTCGACCGGTTCCTGCTCGGCAGCGTCGCGTCGGTCGTGGCGCGCCAAGCCCCCTGCAGCGTGCTGGTGATTCCGCCCGAAGCTGCGATGTCCGACGCCATCGCGGACGCGGTCGCGGCGGGGACGAGCCTGAGATAGGCTCTCATAGGCGTTAACTTTGGTGGGGAGAAGGGCGGAGGGGAAGTCCGGAGGACGCCCTTCTTTGTAGCCCAGGGTGGAAACCCAGGGCGATACCGGCGGCCGTGCCCCGGCGGGTGGCGCCCCGGGGTTGCACCCAGGGGGAG
>JBKKAU010000789.1:0-2866 GCA_046714475.1 Thermoanaerobaculia bacterium | reverse complement strand
CATCGGTCTTCCTCCTAACCTCCATTGTACCGCGCCCCGGCGCGCGGGCCATGGTCGGTTGTCGCGTTTACGCTCAGTACGGCGGGTAGAGCTGGTACAGCATCGCGTAGACGATGACGCCCGTGATCGAGACGTAGAGCCAGATCGGCAGCGTCCAGCGGGCGAGGCGGACGTGGCGGGGGTAGCGCTTCGTCCAGCCGAGCCAGACGGTGACGATGGCGAGGAAGGGGACCGCCGCCGCGAGCACCGTGTGGGTGAGCAGGACCGTGAAGTAGAAGGTGCGCGCCGGGCCGGTGCCTTGGAAACGGACCGAGCCGACCTGCGCGTGGTAGGTCAGGTAGGAGACCAGGAACAGCGTCGAGCAGGCCAGGGCGGCGATCATCACGTTGCGGTGCGCGATCAGCCGCCGTCGGCGGACCAGGACGTAGCCGGTCACCAGCAACAGGGCGGCGAGGGAGTTGAGGACCGCGTTGAGCGCGGGAAGGTCGCGGACGTCGAGCATGGCCAGGATTCTACCGGTAAAAAACCTCCAACCCCTGTCATTCTGAGCGGAGCGAAGAACCTGGGCGGGGGGTGCTCCGCCCCCCAGATCCTTCACTTCGTTCAGGACGACAACCGTGGCGTTCTCCCCCTCTCCCGGGGATTGGGCGGACGGGAGATGGAAGGGGGCGGGGGGGGTGAGGATTCGAAGGGCGGACCGCTCATACCAGGTACAACCATGGAGGCACGATCCTTCATCCGTTAGGCGATGCGGATGACTTCTCCGGAGCGAATTCTGTCGAGCACTTCGAGCATCCGGGGGACGAGCGGCTCGTAGTCCCGGAAGCGGTTCCGCCGCGCTACCAGGACGACGACGGCAATGTCGTAGCTCACCACGTGCTGCTGGTATTGGAGCTTTTGATCCGCCGTCAGCAGAGCGTCGAAGAAGCCGCTGGCCCTCGCAAGGAGATCTCCGTTGCTCAAGCTCCTCCAGCCCATCTCGACGACGGTTTTAACTTGATGATCTGGAAATACGGTTTTGAGACGATACGGCAGCGACTCATCGAGCAAGAGTCGCATGGGCATTGGCCAACAGCGCGTCTTTCGCCAATTCGAGAACCTCGACGGCCTGCTCCCGGGTCACCGAAGGAAAGTCCTCGAGAAACACGTCGAGGCTGTCACCGGCCTCAAGATGATCGATGAGCGTCTGAATGGGGACGCGAGTCCCTTTGAACACCGGTGTTCCGCTCATGACCTCGTGCGAGCACTGGACAGCATCCGCCATACGGTCCCTGGGTGTCATGACATCAAGAGTAGCACCCCAGTCAAGCTCATACCAGATAGAAGACCACGAACATCACGACCCACGTCAAGAGCAAAAACCACCAGCGGTACGGGCTGACCCGGATCGGCGAGCTGCCAACGCATCATCAGCACCAGCAGGAGCCGAGCAGGAGGAAGGTCAGCGAGGTGAAGTGGTACTGAATCTCGATGACCTTGTGGTCCAGGGCGAAGACGTACCGGCGCCAGAAGCCCTGGGCGGGGCGGGCTTGGCGGTATCCCCGGTCGAGGGGGATCGGATTCTCGGCGACGGCCACACCAGTAGGGGTAAACGGTAGCAGGGTTGTGGGTTGTTCCGGGGGGGGGAGGCACCGCCACCCGCATCAGCCTCGAGCGGAGGGTCCCCTCCCCCCGCGAGCGGAGCCCGTGCGGGGGAGGGACAGGGTGGGGGGCGCACTCCTCTCTACTCCACCACCGCCCTCAGATCCCGCTCCAACCCCTCCATCGACTCCTCGCTCATGCCGTCGTAGTAGCCGCGGATGCCCCCCTTGCCATCGACCAGCACGAAGCGGGTGCTGTGGAGGATCGGCTCTTTCTCGCTCGCCATGCCCGGCGGCGGCGAGGGGTCCAGGGCGAGCTTGAAGCCGTCGACGATCAGGCGGAGCATCTCGTCCCGGCCGCCGGTCAGGAAGAGCCAGCGGTCCGGCGCGGAGTAGGACTCGGCGTAGCGCGCCAGGACCTCGGGGGTGTCGTGCTCGGGGTCGACCGAGAAGGAGACCAGGTGGATGTCGAGGTCGTCCGGGAGGTCGCGGTTGAGGCGCGACATGCGGGCGGTCAGGACCGGGCAGGACATGGCGCAACGGGTGAAGACGAAGTCGGCGATCCACGGCCGGCCGGCGAGGTCGGCGCTGCGGACCGTGCGGCCGTCTCGGTTGGTCAGGGCGAATTCCGGGGCGTGGCCGAGGACCGGCGGCGGCTCGGAACGCCCTGATCTCTGGAGGACGGCGCCCACGGCCACGGCGAGCAGCACCACCAGCAACGAGCCCCAGAGCGCGCGCCGGAGCGCCGGGTTCGATGTTGGACTCGATGTTGGGCTCGGCATCGGGCTCGGCGTTGGGCTCGTCGGATTCATGCCGCCCTCCCGTCCCGGCCGTCCCGGGTCAGCGCCAGATCCGCGGCGAAGGCGAGCAGGCCCAGGGCGACGGTGACGCCGAGCGCCAGGGCGGGTCCGGGGAGCCCGGGGCCGGCGGCGGCGGACTGGCCGTAGAGCGCCCAGCGCAGGGCCGCCACCCCGTAGGTCAGAGGGTTGACCCGCATCAGCGCCTCGAGCCAGCCCGGCGCGCCCGACAACGGGAAGAAGGCTCCGGAGAGGAGCCACATCGGGACCAGGATCAGGTTCATCACGGCGTGGAATCCTTGCACGGAGTCGACCTTCCAGGCGAACCCGAAGCCGATCGCGGTGAGGACGACCGCCAGCAGGGCGAGTACCCCGGCCGACGCCAGGGCGGACCCCAGGGTGAGCGGGATGCCCGACAGCGGCGCCAGCGCCAGGAACAGCAGCCCCTGGAGCCAGGCGATCGTCGCGCCGCCGAGGACCTTGCCGGCC
>JBKKAU010000788.1:0-3313 GCA_046714475.1 Thermoanaerobaculia bacterium | reverse complement strand
CTGCTGCGCACCGTGCTGCTGTGGACCGGCGCCGCGGAAGAGCACGTGCTCCTGGCCACGATCCACCACGTCATCTCCGACGGGTGGTCGATCGGCGTGCTGCTGCGCGAGCTGGGGGAGGCGTACGCCGCGGCCATCGAAGGCCGGCCTCCCGGGCTGCCCGAGCTGCCGGTCCAGTACGCCGACTTCGCCGTGTGGCAGCGGCGGTGGCTGGCGGGCGAGGTGTTGGAGGCGGAGCTGGCGCACTGGCGGGAGCGGCTCGCCGGCGCTCCCGCGACGCTGGAGCTGCCGTCGGACCGGCCGCGGCCGGCGGCGCGCAGCTTCCAGGGGGCGACGATGCCCATCGCGCTGGCGTCCGCTCTCTCCCGCGACGCCTCCGCCCTCGGCCGGGACCTCGGGGCGACCCTGTTCATGGTCCTGCTGTCGGCCTACGAGGCGCTGCTCGCCCGGCTCGGCGGCCAGGACGACCTGGTCGTCGGTTCCGCCGTCGCCAACCGCAACCGCTCTGAGACCGAAGGGCTGATCGGGTTTTTCGTCAACACCCTCGCCTTGCGCGGCGACCTGTCGGGCGATCCCTCTTTCGCCGAGCTGGTCGGCCGGGCGCGGGAGACGACGCTCGACGCCTACGCCCACCAGGACCTGCCGTTCGAGAAGCTGGTCCAGGAGCTGCGCCCGGAGCGGAGCCTCTCGCACGCGCCGCTGTTCCAGGTGATGTTTGGCCTCCAGAACCTGCCGACGTCTAGCAGGGCTGCCGGGAGCGCCGGAGCCGCGGGAGCCGCGGAATACCCGCTGCCCTTCGCGATGGAGCTGATCGAGGTCTCCGGCGCCACGGCCAAGTTCGACCTGACGCTCTCCCTGGCCGAGGGGGCGGCGGGCCTTACCGGCACCTGGGAGTACAGCCGCGACCTGTTCGACGCCGTCACGGTGGCGCGGCTGGCGCGGAGCTTCGCCATCCTGCTCGCGGGCGCGGTGGCCGGCCCCGGACGGCGGCTCTCGGACCTGCCGTTGCTCGCCGAGGAGGAGCGCCACCAGCTCCTGGTCGGCTGGAACGACACCGGCCGCGAGGCGACGGCCGCCGCGGACCTCCACAGCCTGTTTGCGATCCAGGCGAGACGCACGCCCGACGCGGTCGCGGTGGTGGACGACGGAGGGTCGCTCACCTACGCCGGGCTGTCCCGCCGCGCCGGCCGGCTCGCCCGCCTCCTCGCCGGGCTCGGCGTCGGACCCGAGGAGCGGGTGGGGATCTGTCTCGGCTCCTCGTTCGAACGGGTGACCGCCGTGCTCGCCGTGCTGGAGGCGGGGGGCGCCTACGTGCCGCTCGACCCCGACCATCCCGCCGAGCAGCTGGCCGCCGTGGCCCGGGACTCCGGGATGAAGGTGCTGCTGACGGTGGAGGGGCTGGCCGAACGAGTGGGCGACGCCGGGGTCGACGTCCTCCTCCTCGATCGGCCGCTGCCGGCGGCCCCGGCAGCGGATACCGGCCCCGCCGGGCCGCTGCCGGATGGGCTCGCCTACATCATCTACACGTCGGGGTCGACCGGCGTGCCCAACGGCGTGCTCGTCGGGCATGGCGGCGCCGTCCGCGTGATCGAGGAGGCCGTCGCCCTGGCCGGTGGGCTGGGGCCGGGCGACCGGGTGTCGCAGATCGTCTCGTTCGGCTTCGACGCCTCGGTGCTCGAAACCTTCGCGGCGCTCGCGACCGGCGCGGCGCTCTGTCTGGCGCCCGACGAGGAGCGGCGGCAGCCGGAGCCGCTCGCCCGCTGGCTGGCCGAGCGGGAGGCGACCGTGGTGACGATCACGCCGGCCCTGCTCGCGGCGGTCCCCGAGCCTCTCCTGCCGGCGGTGCGGGCGCTCTGGGTGGGCGGCGACGTCTGCCCCGCGGAGCTGCCGGCCATCTGGGCGCCTGGCCGGACCTTCCTCAACTGCTACGGCCCCACCGAGACCACCATCTTCGCGTTGGCCGAGCCGTGCGATGGCACGGCTTCCGGGGTGCTGCCGATCGGCCTGCCGGTCGGAGGCGTCCGCGCCTACGTGCTCGATCGCGCCTGGCGCCCTCTTCCGGTTTTGGCGGCGGGGGAGCTGATGATCGGCGGCTCGTGCCTCGCCCGGGGCTACCGTGGCCGGCCGGACAAGACCGCCGAGGCGTTCGTCCCGAGCCCCTTTGTGGAGCTGGCGGACGGGCCGGGGGTCCGGCTCTACCGGACCGGCGACCTGGCGCGCCGGCTGCCCGATGGCCGGATCGAGTTCCTCGGCCGGATCGACCGTCAGGTCAAGGTCCGCGGCGTCCGCATCGAGCCGGGCGAGGTCGAGGCGGCTCTCGGCGTCCATCCCGGGGTCGCGGCGACCGCCGTGCTCGCGCTCTGGCACGGCGCCGGCCGCCGGCTGGTGGCTTTCGTCGTGCCGGGCGATGTTTCCGGCGAGGCTCCGGAGCCCTCGGATCTCCGCGACTTCCTGCGCCAGCGCCTGCCGGAGGCGCTGGTGCCCTCGGCGTTCCTGTTCCTGGACGGCCTGCCGTTGACGCCGAACGGCAAGATCGACCGGCGGCTGCTGGCGGAGTTGGCGGAGGGGACCGAGGCGGCGCGGGAGTGGGTGGCGCCGCGTACGCCGGTGGAGGAGCGGCTCGCCGGGATCTGGGCCGAGGTGCTCAGCCTCGAGCGGGTCGGCGCCCGCGACGGCTTCTTCGAGCTGGGCGGCCACTCGCTGCTTGCCACCCGGGTGGTATCGCGGGTGCGTGAGGCTTTCGGCGTCGAGATGCCGCTGCGCGCCATGTTCGAGACGCCGGCGCTGGAAGACCTGGCGGCGCGGGTCGAGGAGGCGACCCGCGAGCTGCTCCCCGCCGCGCCGGCGCTGGTCCGCGCCGGGCGCCAGGGCGATCCGCCGCTCTCTTACAGCCAGCAGCGGCTCTGGTTCATCGATCGCCTCCACCCGGGGAGCGCCGCTTACAACATGCCCGCCGCCGTGCGGCTGAGAGGCCCGCTCTCCCCGGCGGTCCTTGAGGGCGCGCTGCTGGAGGTCCAGCGGCGGCACGAGTCGCTGCGCACCACCTTCTCCGAGCGGGCCGAACGGCCTGAACGGGAAGGCGCGGCGGTCCAGGTGATCCACCCGGAGCCGCGCGCGCGGCTGTCGCGGATCGACCTCCAGGCGCTTCCCGAGGCGGTCCGGGGGGCGGAGTGGGAGCGCCTCGTCGCCCGGGAGGCGGCCGACCCCTTCGACCTCGAACGCGGGCCGCTGCTGCGCGCCGTGCTCCTGGAGACCGGGCGCGAAGAGGGCGTCCTGGTGCTCAACCAGCACCACATCGTCTCGGACGGCTGGT
>JBKKAU010000787.1:0-3482 GCA_046714475.1 Thermoanaerobaculia bacterium | reverse complement strand
GTCCTGTGGCGCGCCGGCCGCCCCGGGCGGCTCTACGTCGCCGTGCCGCGGCCCCTGGGCGTGGCAGCGGACGCCGGCGAAGGGGTCGACCTGATGGCCGCCGGCCTGCGCGGCGCCGTGCTACGCGGGCTGCTCTCCTTCGAGGGGGTCTCCCCCCTGGCGCCGGAGCAGGTCGACGCGGTCTCCGGCTCGCCGGTCGAGGTGGCGCGGGCGGTGGCCTCGGACGAGCTGCTGACGGCGCGGCTCGACTGCGGCGCCGACAGCTGCAGCGTGTCGCTGCAACGCATCCTGGGCGCGGACGGCAGCCTGCTCTGGACGCAGAGCTTCGAGGCGCCGCTCCA
The DNA here is from genome assembly GCA_046714475.1 of Thermoanaerobaculia bacterium. Taxonomy (GTDB): domain Bacteria; phylum Acidobacteriota; class Thermoanaerobaculia; order Multivoradales; family UBA5704; genus DASPJI01. Next base: position 3,141 of record JBKKAU010000787.1, on the reverse strand, counting down.
GGAGCCCTACCTGGTGGCCGAAGCGGTGGAGAACCTGCTGCAGCGGGCCTACTCCGACCGGCGCCTGCGGCAGGGGGTGGCGCGGCTGGACGTCCGCGGCGAAGACTACAAGGAGCACCTGCGGCTGCGCCGCGCCTTCGACCGCGCCGAGCTGCCGCTGGACGAGCTGCTCGCCAGGGCCGAGGCGATCCGCGCCCGTTCGCCGCGTTTCACCGAGGCGGACCTGCTGGCGGCGGAGGTCCTGCGCCACCGTTTCCAGGCGCAGCGCGAGCCGGCCGACCTGGAGCGGGCCCTGGCCATCCTCGACCGGGCACGGGCTGCGGCGCCGGCCGATCCGCGGCCGCTGTTCCGGCTGTTCGAGGTCGCCCTGGCCGGCGGCCGGCTCGACCTGGCAGAGGAGGCGCTGCGCGACATGGAGGCGAGCCAGCCGGGCCACCCCGAGGTCGCCATCCGGCGCGCCAGGCTGCTGGAGCTGCGCGGCGCGCCCGACCGCGCGCTGCCGCTGATGCGCCAGGCCGTGCGGCGGCGGCCCTCGACGCCGGGTCTGCTCCGCCTGGCGGACATGGAGTTCCGTCTCGGCGAAGGTGAAGCCGCCCGCGCCCACGCCGAAGAGGCGTTGGCGCTCTCCCCCGAGCACTACCAGGCGGCCTCGCTGCTCGCCCAAATCGAGCTCCAGTATGGCGACCCGCGCCGCGCCGCCGAGATCTACGAGCGTCTGGTGCGGCGCTCGCCCCATCTGGCCGAGCTCGCCAACCTGGGCTTCGCCTGGCTGCAGATGGGGCGCTACCCGGAGGCGGAGGCCCGCTTCCGCCAGGCGCTGGAGCTGTCGCCCAAAAACTCGCTGATCGCCCTCAACCTCGCCGACGCCGTCCTGCTCCAGGGGCGGGCCGGCGAGGCCCGCGCGCTCTATGCCCGCGTCCTGGAGCTGATCGAGCGGGACCCCGCGGCCGACGACTGGCAGATGCTGTCCACCCGCGCCCAGGCCCTGGCCCACCTCGGGCGTCGCCGCGAAGCCGTCGCCGCTCTCCAGAGCATGCTCGTCGCCGCCCGCCAGAACCCCCAGGCCGCCTACGAGGCCTCGCTCGTCTATACCCTGGTGGGCGACCGCTCCTCGGCGCTGGTCAACGCCGAAAAGGCGCTGGCCGGCGGGGTCGAGCCGCGGCTGTTCGACAACCCCTGGTTCGACCCGCTGCGGCGCTCGCCCGAGCTCCAGGCCCTGCTCAAGAGATGAGCAGCGGGCTCGCGGCGCGGGTCTCCGTCGCGAGCTCCGGCCCGCCGGTGATCGGGGTGTTGATGATCGTCGGGTCCGGGGAGGTGTAGGTCTTCCCCTTGTACACGACGCCGACCTCGAAGGGGAAGTCGACCTGTCCGACGATGACGGAGTTGACGTCGAGGACCGTGACGTCTTCGTCCGAGTTGCGGAGCACGGAGAGGCCCGGGGGCAAGGGGACCGGCGTTTCCGCGGCCGAGAGCCACTGCAAGGGGCTGGTGGTGAACGCCGCCTGCGCTCCGCCGCCCACGGTCGTGAGCCGGAAGGTCAGGATCGCCAGCTCCTTGTCCACGAAGATCTCGAAGACGCTGCCCTCCAGGGGCTTGCCGTCCAACTCGTAGGAGAACGGGTTCGTGCCGATCTGGCTCGGGTCGAATTTGACGGTGATGCGGGACTTCTGCGCCGTGATGTTCATGACGTCCTCCTGGAGCCGTCCGAGGTCCGGCCGGCGGGGTTTTGATCGGTTACCGCCCAGGGTAGAGCAGGGCGCGTGCCAGCACAAAGCCGCCCGGTCTGCCCGGATCCCCGCCGCCGCGCGTCTGTCCGCCGCCGTGTCCGACATGCCGGTCGTCTGTGCCCGACACGGCCTGGCGCCACCGCTGGTATAGTCGGGGCCGCATGGCCCGGTTCCCCGAAACAGACGCCGAAACCGGCGCGGAGTCGAACGCCAAACCGAGCGCCTACGCCCAGGCCGGCGTCGACATCGACGCCCAGGAGAAGGGGCTCGCCCGCGTCAAGAAGCTGGCGCGGGCGACCTTCACGCCGGGGGTGCTGACCGAGATCGGCAGCTTCGGCGGCCTGTTCCGGCCCGACCTCGCCGGCATGGCCGAGCCGGTGCTGGTCGCCTCCGCCGACGGCGTCGGCACCAAGCTCGCCGTGGCGCGGCTGGCCGGCGACTACTCGACGGTCGGCCGCGACCTGGTCAACCACTGCGTCAACGACATCCTGGTCCAGGGGGCGTCGCCGCTCTTCTTCCTCGACTACCTGGGGGCCGGCGTGCTCGAGCCGGACAAGATGGTCGAGCTGGTCGGCGGCGTCGCCGACGGCTGCCGCGAGAACGGCTGCGCCCTCCTGGGCGGCGAGACCGCCGAGATGCCGGGCTTCTACCAGCCGGGCGACTACGAGCTGGTCGGCTTCATCGTCGGCCTGGTCGACCGTCCCAGGATGCTCGACGGCTCGCGGGTGGCGCCCGGCGACGTGCTGGTGGGCCTGCCCTCTTCGGGGCTCCACACCAACGGCTACTCGCTGGCCCGCCGCATCCTCTTCGACCGGCTCGGGCTCCAGGTGAAAGACCGCGCCCCGTGGGAGCGCAAGAAGCGGACCGTCGGCGAGTCGCTGCTCGCCACCCACCTCTCCTACTGGAAGCCGCTGCAGCCGCTGCTCGGCCACCCGGCCCTGCACGCCATGGCGCACGTCACCGGCGGCGGGTTGACCGACAACCTGCCGCGGGTCCTGCCGGACGGCTGCCGCGCCGAGGTCCGGGTGGGGAGCTGGCCGGTCCCGGAGCTGTTCCATTTCCTGCAGGAGCGGGGCGAGGTCGACGCCGAGGAGATGTTCCGCGTCTTCAACATGGGGATCGGCATGGTGCTGCTGGTCGACCCCGCCGGGCTGCGCGAGGTCCTGGGCCTGCTGCGCGGCAACGGCCAGAAGTCCTTCGTCATCGGCACCGTCCAGCCGGGGGGCGCGGGCGTGGTCTACGACCTGGGCTCCGAGCCTCCGGACGGCGACCTCAGGGAATGACCCGGCTCGGCGTGCTGCTCTCGGGCCGGGGGAGCAACTTCCTGGCGCTCCACGGCGCGGTCACGCGCGGCGAGCTGCCGGCCGAGATCGCGCTGGTGGCGAGCGACGTGGCGGCGGCGCCGGGCCTGGAG
>JBKKAU010000786.1:0-2087 GCA_046714475.1 Thermoanaerobaculia bacterium | reverse complement strand
GAGCCGGGTGGGGCAGGCGCTCGACCTGGTCGACCTGCGGGGTTTCGAGGAGCGGAGGGTGGGGGAGATCTCCGGCGGCCAGCAGCAGCGGGTGGCCCTCGCCCGCGCGCTCGCCCCGGAGCCGCGCGTGCTGCTGCTCGACGAGCCGCTGTCGAACCTCGACCCCACCTTGCGCGAGCGCACCCGCCGCGAGCTCAAGCGCGCGATCCGGAGGGTGGGGATCACCACCGTGCTCGTCACCCACGAGCAGGAAGAGGCGTTCGACCTCGGCGACCGGGTGGCGGTGCTCCATGGGGGCGTCCTCCACCAGGTGGGCGGCCCCGAGGAGCTGTACGAGCGGCCCTCGACCCGCTTCGTGGCCGGCTTCGTGGGTCGGGCGAGCGGGCTGCCCGGGACCTTCCGCGCCGGCAAGGTGCACCTGCGCGACGGCATCGCCTGGGAGGGGGTCGCGGCGGAGAGCCTGGTTGAGGGCAGCGCCGCCGAGCTGGTCGTCCGTCCCGAAGCGCTCGACTTCGTGCCGGCCGGCACCCCCGGAGCCCTGGCCGGCCAAGTGTCCGAGCGGCGCTACGCCGGCCCGGTGACCTACTTCCTGGTGGCGCTCCAGGGTGGCCCGGAGGTCGAGGTGCTGGCGCCGGCCCGGGCCGTCTAGCCGGGCGACGAGGTCGCGGGCGCTACAGGCGGGCGAGGGCCCGCGCCGCGGATCTTCCGCCGGGGAGAAGGATGAACCTTCGCGCCTTGCCGGCCATCGCCCTCGCGGCGCTGCTCGCCTGGCTGGTCGGCTACCCGCTGCTCATTACTCTCATCGAAGCCCTGGGCGGGCCGGAGGGCTGGACGCTCGCTCACTTCACCGCCTTCGCCGGCCGGCCGGACGAGTGGCTGGCCCTCTGGCGCAGCCTCTGGATCTCGGCCGCGTCGGTGGCCCTCTCGGCGGTGATCGGGGTCCCCCTGGCCTTTCTGTTCGAGCGGGCCGAGTTCCCCGGCCGCCGGGTGCTGGGCGCGGTCACCGCCCTGCCGGTCGCCCTGCCGCCGCTGGTCGGCGTCATCGCCTTCCTCTTCTTATATGGCGAGAGCGGGTTCATGAGCCGCGCGGTCCAGGCCGTGCTCGGGCTCGAGCAGCCGCCCTGGCGCCTGGTGGGCCCGGGAGCGATCCTGCTGGTCCACGCCTACTCGATGTACGTCTACTTCTATCTCTTCACCCGCGCGGCGCTCTCGCGTCTGGACGGGGCCGTGCTCGAGGCGGCCGCCGCGCTCGGGGCAAGCCGGACGCGGACCCTGTGGCGGGTGACGCTGCCGATGCTGCGGCCGGCGCTCGCCGGGGCGGCCCTCCTGACCTTCATGACGTCGCTGGCGTCGTTTTCGGCGCCCTATCTCTTCGGCGGCAGCTTCCGGGTGATGACGACGCAGATCGTCGCCTCCAAGCTCAACGGCGAGCTCGCCCTCGCCCAGGTCGAGACGGTGATGCTCGCCGCCCTCGCCCTGCTCGGCCTCTGGGCCATGCGGCGGGCCGACCGGGCGGCGGTGGGGACCGGCGTGCGCGGCATCGCGCCGGCCCGCAAGAAGATCGCCAGCCCGGCGGCGCGCTGGGCTTTGGGAATCCTCGGATACCTGCTGGCGGCGCTTCTGCTCCTGCCGCACGCCGTGCTGGTGCTGGTGTCGTTCGTCCCGGCCTTCACCTGGACCGCCGAGGCGTTCCCGCCGGTGCTCAACCCCGGCAACTACGCCTCGCTGGCCGGGGACTCCGAGCGGCTGCGGCCGATCCTCAACTCCTTCTGGATGGCGCTCGCCGCGACCGCGGCGGCCCTGGTCCTGGGGTTCGCGGCGGCGCGCGCGGCGGTGCGCCGCAAAGGCGCGCTCGGCGGCGCCGTCGAATGGCTGATCGGCCTTCCCTGGGCGGTGCCGGGGACGGTCTTCGCGGTGGCGCTCGCCACGACGTTCAGCGTTGACCAGCCGGCGCTCGGCCGCTTCGTGCTGATCGGCACGCCGTGGATCCTGCCGCTCGCCTACCTGGTGCGCAACCTGCCGCTGACCGGCCGCGCGGCGCTCGCCGGTCTGCGCGGGCTCGACCCGGCGCTGGAGGAGGCGGCGGC
>JBKKAU010000785.1:0-3222 GCA_046714475.1 Thermoanaerobaculia bacterium | reverse complement strand
AGCGAGGCCAGCCGTTCGCGCGGCGCCGGCAGCCCGGCGAGCAGCGCCAGGTGCTCCAGCCGGGCGGCGAGGGCCTGCGGGGCCGAGACCCCGGGGGCCGGCGGCAGGAGCTGGCGCGTGAGCCCGGCCGGAAATCCGAGACCGTGCGGCAGGTCGCCTTCCAGATGGCGGATCCCCCCTTCCATGCAGGGGACGCCTTCGAGGTACGGCTCGAGCTTGAGCGGGAAGACGACCGGCGCGTCCTCGGTGTGGCCGCCGCAGGTCGAGCTGTAGAGCGCGTCGACGAGCCGCCCCTGGTAGAGCAGCACCTGGCCCGCCGTCTCGGCGATGGCGCGGTCGGAGAGCGGGTGCTCGACCTCCATGCCCTTGTAGACCTGGCAGCGCGGCGTGGCGCAGATGTCGTACCCCTCGCGCGCGAACTCGCCCAGGTTCCGCAGGGTGTAGGTGCGCGCGGCCACGGCCTGCGCCTTCAGCGCCTCGACCTGGTTGTACTGCGCCGGCCCCATCTCGCTCGGCACCACGCCGCGCAGGTAGTCCTCGACCGGCAGCTCGTTGATCAGGTTGAGCATGCCGCGGTCGTTCAGATAGACCAGGATGCGGCCGCGGTAGCGCTTGCCCTGGACGCGCGTGCTGACGCCGCCCGCCGGCGAGACCGCGAGCCAGCGGCCGGCGTGGGTCGCCGCGAAAGCCCCCTGGGAGATCCGCAGCGCCGGGCTGGAGACGCTCGCTCCCGAGCTCACCACGAAGGCGCCGGTCACCCCGATGCTCCCCAGGCGGCGCAGGTCGCGCTCAGCCGCCTCGCGGGTTGAATAGTGGCCGACGCGCACCCGGTAGAGGTCGATGTCGGCGTCGAAGCTCGCCTCTCCGGGCTGGCCGGTCTCCCCCTCCAGACGCTCGGCGAGCTCCTGGGCCTGCCGCTCGTCGCGCAACGCCGCCACCTGCAGCCGGTAGAAGCCTTTCTCGGCCCCGGCCGCGGCCGGCTCGATCCGCAACGGCCCGTGGACGGAGATCTCCTGCCCTTCGACGGCGGCGGTCAACGGCTCCTCACAGCAGGGGATCGTCAGCGATTCGAGGTCGCTCGCCAGACCTACCTTGATGAGCAGCGGCCCGACCGGTCCGACGGCGAGGGCCTGCGGCTCCGGCGGGAGCTCCGGCCGCGGCGCGGGCTCCTCAGGCTGCGGCGCCGGAGGCTCGGGTTGCGGCGCCGGGGTAGGAGCCGGAGGGGGCACCCGCTTCGCGGGCGGAGGCAGACGGCGGCCGGCGCAACCCGCGGTGACAACCAGGGGCAGAGCCAGGATCAGGGACAACAGGGCCAGGAAAAGCTTGCTCTTCACGCGACTTCGAGCTCCAACGGACGAGGTCCCCTCATCGCATCCAGGCGCCGTGGACCTTGTGCTCGCGCCGGAAGTCCTCGGCAGCCGTCAGCTCGACGGGCTGGGCCATTTCGTAAAGGCGGCTGACGAGCATGGCGGGCAGCCGGCTGGACAGCAGCTCGGGCTCGTCCCGGCGCGGCGGCTCCAGATCGCGGCCGCGGTCCAGGCTCAAGGTCCTGGAGGGACCCCGGGTCTGGGACGTCTCCAGGCGATAGTTGGTGGTGAACAGGGTCGGCAGCTGCCGGGTGTAGCGGTGGTTGATGATCAGATAGAGGACGTCCCGCACCCACGGCGTGAGCTGCTGGGCGCCCAGCTCGTCGAGGACCAGCAGCTCGGCGCCCATGAGCGGCTCCAGGATCTCCCGCTTGGACTCCGGCGAGCCGGGATCGAAGGTGGACTGGATGTGCTGCAGCAGCGAGGTGAACTCGACGAAGCGCGCGCGCACTTTGAAACTCTCGATGACGTCCACCAGCACGCCCACCGCGAGGTGGGTCTTGCCGGTCCCCGGAGGCCCCAGGAAGAGCAGCCCCGACTGGCGGAAACCGGCGGCCTGCAGGAAGTCCGCGGCATAGCGCTCCGCGAGGCTGCGGGCCTGCAGGAGCTGCGGGAACCCGGGGGCGGTATGGAAATTCGAGAGCTTGCAGTGCCGGTAGCGCGGCGGGATGCCGGCCTCTGCGAGCAGGCGCGCGCCGGCGTTCTCCTGACGGCAGACGCAGGGACGGGCGGTCCCAGCCTTGCCATCCGCCCGCACGACCCACCCTCGCCCCCCGCAGTGCGGGCAGGGTCCGGCGCTCACTTCACTCGACGGCATGGGGGAGATCGTAGCATGCGGATACGAAAAAGGCCCGGGACGAACCCGGGCCTGGGCAAAGGAAAAACGGCGGGCGCGAGCCCGCCGGAAGGGGTCAGTGACGGCGTGTGAGGGGACCGCCCTGGAGCTTGACCAGGGCGTGCTCGGCGTTGTTGTTGCGCCGCTCCTCGGCCTCCCGGCGGACGAACTCCAGCATCCGGTCGACCTCGCCCTGCATCTGCTCCATGCGCTCCTTCATGTTGAGGATCACCTCGACGCCGGCGAGGTTCACGCCCAGCTCGCGGGTCAGGGTGAGGATGATCTCGAGCCGGCGCAGGGCCTCCTCGTCGTAAAGGCGGGTATTGCCGGCGCTGCGCACCGGCGTGATCAGCCCCTCGCGCTCATAGAGACGCAGGGTCTGTGGATGGATGGTATAGCGCTCGGCCACCACGCTGATCATCACGTACTTCTGCTCGGTCTTGCGTTTGCGGCTCGGCATCAGCCCCCCTCCTCCTCCCGCACCGGCACCTGGGTGACGCCTCCCGTACGTTTCGGGATGTGGACGCGGAGCACCCCATGCTGAAAGCTCGCGGTGATGTCGTCCGAGTCGACCGGCGCCGTCAGGTCGAAGGTGCGGCGGAAAGGGCCGTAGCTCCGCTCCATGCGGAGGAAGTTACGGTTCTCGCCCAAGGAGTGACGGCGGCCGGAGAGCTCCAGCCGCCGTTCCTGGATCTGTAACTGGATGTCCTCCCGCCGGACGCCGGGCAACTCGGCGAAAAGGAGATAGGCGTCCTCGGTCTCCAGCACGTCGACCGAGGGGGCCCAGGTGCCCGGCAGGCCCCCTTCCCGGTCCTCGTACTCCGAGGAGAGCAGCGCTTGCTCGAAGAGGTTGTTGATCCGGTCCTGGATCCGCGACAGCTCCTCGAGGTAGATCTGCTTGAGAGGCGCCATGGCTCAGCGCTTGTCGTCCACGTCCACGTACTCGGCGTCGATCACCTCGTCCGCGGCGCCCGCGCCACCCGGCCGGCCCGCTCCCGCCGCCCCCGCTGCACCAGCGCC
>JBKKAU010000784.1:0-7506 GCA_046714475.1 Thermoanaerobaculia bacterium | reverse complement strand
CATAAGCGTTAACTTGAGTACGCGTTGAATTTTTGAGCTGCGGAGGCCGCCTCCGCAGCTTGGCTTTTGCGCTTTCGGGGAGAGTCCACAAAGAAGCGCAAGAGTCGCGGCGCCTGGAGGAGAAGTTGCTGGACCGACAGTGACTGGAGGACGGCTTGGCAGAGCCCCTGGGCAAAGACCTTCTGGATGCGCCATAGACTCGGGAGACGGTCAGGGTCAGTCTTGTCAGGGGGAAAAAGCGAGGAAGTCCCTCGCCAGATCTTCTGTCAGCAGGGCTGCCAGTAAGTTGGCATACAGGTAGGTCTTCGCCAGATCAGGGTCTTTGACAGGGACCCGACGCAAGGGCAGGATCTCCTTGAACCGCTTGAAGGCCATCTCGATCTGCCACCGAAACCGATACAGCTCCAACACCTGCGCCGTACTGAAGGGCTCGGCAGGTATCGAGGTCAGGACAAAAATGTAGGCAGCGGCCTCCACGGTGCGCGGATCCACCGTGCGGCCCTTCTTCTTTGCAGCCTGGAGCAGCTTGCGGCGGCTCTTTTCGGCGGCCTCAGGACTCTTGCGTAAGACGACCAAGCGGGCCGGGATAGCGGGAATCTCCTTCGTCGGGGCCGTCTGGACTGCAAACTCGATCGCCTCGTCTTCTTTGCTTTGCCGCAAGGCGCCGAACAGATCGAAGCGCTCTCCCTGCAAGTCCTCGAGCGGTAGGTTCTGCCAATTCAGCCGGACAAGAAAGTACCCGCCCGATTGCACGATCGACCAGAGCCCTCGGCGGTGGCCATAGCCGCGGTCCCCGATCACCACTTCCTTCTCCTGGACTCGAAAGCGACTGTAGCTTTCTCCTCCCTCGGAGCCGGTGACTTCCAGCGAATCGATCGACAAAGAGCCCAGGTCCAACCCCAGGTGCACGCGCCAGTCGGTGCCTTGGCTGCCCGGAATCGGCACCGTGGTCGCGTCCACCAGCCGCAGGCGAATCCCGCCTTGCGCGAGACAACCAGCCCGCTCGGCCAGGGTGGCCCTCAGCAAGAACTCCAGCCACACCACCGACTGCCTCAGGCGCTTCATCAGGGCAACCGTAGACAGTTCGGCGAGGCCTTGCTTGGCCGCCCAAGCGCTCGTCTCTTTCAGAGACAGCCGGCAGCAGGCATAGGCAAAGACCAATTGCAGCAAGGTCGCTGCACTGCGAATCACCCGGGGGAGTACCAGAGCACCGCACTCACGAGCTGTCTTCTCGAGATCCAGCCCTTGGGGCAACATCGACAGAATGAACTTCCAGTCGCTCTCCGAGAACTTTTCCGTATCCATGATCCCATTCTCTGGGATCGGGTTCTTCATGGCAAGAACAAGTTAACGCCTATGGGGTAAACCCCTCCCCTACATCACGGAATCCTCGTTACTTTAGAGGATCTCAGTGGGCGCGTTCCTGGAGCAGCCGCCGGAGCTGCGCCGGGTCGACCGGCTTGGTCAGGTGCATGTCGAAGCCGGCCTCCTTGGAGCGGCGGCGGTCCTCGTCGCCGCCGTAGCCGGTGACGGCGATCAGCTTCGCCGACGAGGTGCTGGGATCGCGCCGCAGCTCCGTGGCGACCTGGAAACCGTCCATGCCGGGCAGGCCCAGATCGCACAGCACGACCTCGGGATGGAACTCGCGGGCCGCCGCGACGCCGTCGGCGCCCGAGCTGGCGAGCGCCACCTCGTGTCCGGACAGCTCCAGGAAGTCGCGCAGCGTGGCCGCGGCGTCGGGGTTGTCCTCGACGACCAGGATGCGGCGGTGGCCGTTGTGATGCAGGGCTTCCGGGTCGGCCACGGCGGCGTCTTCGATCCCGGCCTCGGAGAGGGCGGCGTCCATGGGCAGGCGGAGGGTGAACTCGGCCCCCTTCCCGGCCCCTTCGCTGTACGCCTGCACCTCGCCGCCGTGCATCTCGATCAGCCCCTTGACCACGGCGAGCCCGACCCCCAGCCCGCCCTTGGCGCGGTCGAGGCTGCGGTCGGCCTGCGTGAAGACTTCGAAGACGTGCGGCAGCACGTCGGGCTGGATCCCCATGCCGCTGTCGCTGACGCCGATCTCGGCCCGCCGGCCGTCGGCGGCGCGGCGGACCCGGACCACGACATGGCCGCCGGGGGCGGTGAACTTGGCCGAGTTGCGGAGCAGGTTGGCCAGCGCCTGGGAGAGGCGGAGCCGGTCGCCATAGACGCGGATCGGCCGCTCCGGGAGCTCGAGGTCGAGCTTGAGGCCGGCGTTGCGCAGGGTCTCCCGGTAGCCCTCCACGGTCTCGCTCACCATGCGGACGAGGTCCATGCGCTCGCAGTTGAGCTCGACCTCGCCGCGGGTGACGCGCGAGGCTTCGAGCAGCTCGTCGACCAGGATGGCCTGGTGGAGAACCTGGCGCTCGGCCGCGTCGATCGTCCGCTTCCAGGTCTCGTCTGCGTCCTCGTGCTCCTTGAGGCGCAGGACCTGCAGCGCGTTGCTGATCGTGCCGAGCGGGTTGCGCAGCTCGTGGGCCAGCATCGTCAGCAGCTCTTCCTTGGCCTTGTCCGCCCGCGCCAGCGCCGCGCGGTTCTGGGACAGCCGCCGCGTCACCTCTTCGAGCTTCTGCTCGGCGAAGCGCGACTGCCGGAGCTGCGCGATCATCCAGTCCACCCGCTCCTCGGCGGTGTGGTCGCCGAGGACCATGTCCGGCGGCTCGTAGAAGACGTTGGGGCAGAGCTGCTCGCCGAGCACGGCCAGCGGATGCGTGCGGAGCACGTCCTGGACCAGCTCGGCGGAGGCGTGGCTGCGCGGATAGCGGCAGAGGGCGCAGGTGTGGCTGCCGGAGAGGAAGCGGTTGAGCTGCGCCTCGAGCTCGACCAGCCGCGCGGAGTCCGGGTTGCCGTCGAGCACCCAGGTCATGTCCCAGGAGGCGCGCAGCCCGGAAAAGCCGTCGTCCAGCGCCTGCTGCTCCGCCTGCCGCAGGACGTCCATCAGCTCGCCCGGCTCGAACCGTCCCTGCGGCAGCCACATCTCGCGCTCGGTCAACAGCACGACGGCGCCGCGGTCGATCTCCCCGCCGATCCTCGCTCCGGAGGCCTTCAGCGCCCGCTCGATCCGGCGGCCGTTCGCGAGGTGGCCGACGAACAGGCAGCGCTCCCCCGCGGCCAGGCCGCCCTTGAAGAAGGAGACCAGCGCCTCGTCCTGCTCGGCGACGCTGTCATAGATGAGGCAGAGGTGGTCGCCCTGTCGCAGCCGAGCGATCCGCCGATCGAGGTCACCGTTCACGAAACCGTCTCCCTTGCACAGTGCCGTGGGCTGTTCCCGCGGCACGCCAAAGGCCGGCTGCAAGAAGCGTGCACGAGCCGGCGCCCCGGGCCGGAGCCTCTTATAAAACTTCGCGTTGGTGATGGGCGGGGACAAGCCCCGCCCCTGCATAGAGGTTTCCGAGAGGCGCGCTTAAGGCGCCTTCCCGATGAGGCGCTTAAGGCGCCTTCTCGATGAGGCGCTTAAGGCGCCTCGTCGCTCGGCTCGCTGCTGCTGTCTTCCAAAGGTGGCGGCGACGCCCGGTGCAGGTACCGGAGGTACTTGTGGAAGCCGTCGAGCATCTCGCCCAGGGCCTGTTCCAGGGCGGGCGGCAGGGTCCGGCTCAATCCCAGGGCGCGGTAGACGTCCGCCCCTCCGGCCCCTTCACCGCCCTCGGCCGCGTCCTGCGCGCCACGGCGAAACCCCGGGAATCCCCCCTCGCCACCGCCGCTGGAGCGGCGGATCGCTTCCGGGCGTTCGTTGACGATCTGAAGGGAGTTGTGGAGATCGTTCAGATCACAGTCCAGGGCGACCAGGATCTTCTCCAGCGTTTCGAGGGAAGGCTTCTGCTTGCCCGTCTCGTAGGCGGACAGCATTGCCTTGGTGATACCGGCCGCGTCGGCTACCTGGTACTGCCTTTTTCCTTGCCTGTCGCGGAGCCAGCGTAAAGCCCGACCGAGACCATGAAAGATGGACATGCGAGGAAATGTATCCTCTCCAGACGCCTTCTTGCAAGCGCAAGCTTATCTGGTTCAATGACTTAGATCCGTAACGGAGTTCCTGGTCCACGTCTCTTGTTGCTTGACAGGGAGACAATCGACTCCATAGAGTTGCTCCGCCAGACAACATGTATTCTATGGGCGCCCCAACTTTTGCTTCTACGAACCGTTCGATGACTCTCTTTGGGGACGTAAGACCGTTCTTTGGGGGAGGAAAACATGGCCGCCGAACATCCTGAACCGAGATCCCTGGAGCTGTTCATGCGCGACGAGCTGCCCGCCGAGGAGCGGCGCCGGATCGTCCGCCACCTGCTCACCGGTTGTCCCGACTGTGTGGAAAAGGCCCGCCGGCTCTGGTCCCTGACCGAGCCGGGCGAGCCGTCGCGGTCCTATCCCGGGCTTTTCGAGCGCCTGGTCGGCGAGGGGGTGGAGCGCGAGCGGCGCGTCGCCGCCGAGCGCGAGGCCGCGCCACGGCTCCTCGCGGAGCTGCTCGGCCACCCCGCGGCGCAACGCCTGGCCCGTGTCTGCGAGGACGCGCGTTTCCACTACCCGGCCCTGGGCGAGGCCCTGATCGACCGCTGCCGGGAGGCCGGGGTGGACGACCCGGGGGCGGCGATCGAGATGGGCGAGCTCGCGGTCGCGCTCTCCGAGCAGGTGGACGCCCGGCTCTGCGGCGCCACGGTGGTCCAGAGCCTCAAGGCGCGCTCCTGGGCCTGGCTCGGCAACGCGCGCCGGCTCGCCTCCGACCTCCAGGGGGCGGAACGGGCGCTGACCACGGCCGACCTGCTGGGCGAGCGCGGCACCGGCGACGCCCTGGAGAGGGCGGAGCTCCTCGGCCTCCGCGCCGCCCTGCTGACCGACCAGAGGGCCTTCGACGACGCCGAGCGTCTGCTCGACCGCGCCCTGGACCTCTACCGCGCCGCCGGCGAGCGGCACCTGGCGGGCCGCGCCCTGGTCCAGAAGGGGCTGGTGCGCGGCTGCCGCGCCGGCTTCGAAGCCGAAGGGATCGAGCTGTTGCGTGAAGGCGTAAGCCTCCTCGACCGGCGGCTGGACCGGCGGAGGGGAGGCCGTTTCCTCACGCACGCGCTCTTCACCCTGACCTCGCTCCTCGCCGAGGCCGGCCGGCCGGAAGAGGCGGCGGCGGCCCTGCGCGAGGCCCGGGCGCTCTATGAAGAGGACGGGGACCGCTTGAACCTGATCCGGCTCCGCCGGCTGGAAGGCAAGATCGAAGAGGCGCTGGGCCGGCCCGACACCGCCGAGGCCGCCCTGATCGAGGCGCGCGACGCCTTCCTGCACGAGGGCCTGGGGGCCGAGGCGGCGGTCGCTTCGATCGACCTCGCGGCTCTTTACGCCGGACAGGGGCGTCTGCCCGAGATGGTGCGGCTTTCCGAAAACATGTCGCCCGTCTACCGCGCGCGGGACATGCGGCGCGAGGTCGTCGCGACCCTGATGGTGTTCCAGCGGCTGATCGAGGTCGACCCGTGGAACGTCAAGTTCCTGAGCGAGATGTCGCGCTACCTCGGCGGCTCGACCCGGGCACGGCGGCCGTGCCTGCGTTGGGCGAGCTGAGCCTGGCGCTGTACACTGGTCCCGGTGAACGGCGGCCTACCCCCTCTCAATTCGTCCATCCTCTCCCCGGCCACGGCGCAGGCGCTGGAGCTGCCGGGGCTGCTGGCGCTCCTCGCCCATCTCGCGGCCACCGACCTGGGGCGGGAGCGGGCGCTCGCCCTGGAGCCTTTCGAGGACGAAGCGGAGCTCAGGGGGCAGCGCGGCCGTCTCGAAGAGGCCTCCCGGCTGCTCGGCGAAGGGCCGCTGGTCCCCGGCTTCGATCTGCCGGTCGGCGGCCTGCTCGATCGCCTGGTCACCGGCCGGCCGCCGGTCGAAGGGTCCGACCTGGTGCGGCTGGCCGACCTCGGCCGGGCCACCCGCGCGGCCGTGGCCCGCATCCGCGCGCTGGACCCGCCCTGCCCCGGCCTGGCCGAACGCGTGCGGGAGCTGCCCGACCTGGGGGCTCTCCTGCAGCGGATCGACCGCACGCTCGACCGCCGCGGCGAGGTGCGGGAGGACGCCAGCCCGCGGCTCGCCGCCCTGCGCCGGCAGATCCGCACGGTGCGCGACCAGATCTACCGCGACCTGGGCGAGTACGTAGGCAGCCATCGCGACGACCTTTCGGAGGAGACGGTGCCGATGCGCGGCGGGCGTCTGGTCGTCATGCTCCAGTCCGGAGCCCGCGGCCGGACCGGCGGGCTCATCCACGGCCGGTCGGCGACCGGCAAGAGCTTCTACTTCGAGCCGCTGGAGGTCGTCGAGACGAACAACACGCTGCAGCAGTCGGTCGAGGACGAGGAGGCGGAGCGCCGCCGTATCCTGATGGAGCTGTTGACCGAGGCGCGCGCGGCGCTGCCGGGTCTGCGCGAGCACGCCGCCTTCCTAGGCGAGCTCGACCTGCTCCAGGCCGCCCTCCGCTTCGCCGACCGCTGCGGCGGCTGGCTGCCGGAGATCGGCCCGCGGCACGAGCTGCGGCTGGTCGCCGCCCGCCACCCGCTGCTCGATCCCGCCCTCGCCGACCTCCGCGAGGAGGCCCTGGGTCAGGCGGGGCATTCGGGGGCGATCGTGCCGCTCGACGTCGAGCTCTCGGCGGAGCGCCGCATCCTGGTGGTGACCGGGCCCAACGCCGGCGGCAAGACCGTCACCTTGAAGACGACCGGGCTCCTGGCGCTCGCCGCGCAGTGCGGCCTGCCGATCCCGGCCGCGGCCGGCAGCCGGGTGCCGTTCCTCTCCCGGGTGGTCGCGACGGTGGGCGACGAGCAGGACCTCCTGGCCGACCGCTCGACGTTCAGCGGCCGGTTGCTGCGCCTCAAGGAGGCGTGGGAGGAGGCCGGGCCGGACAGCCTGATCCTGCTCGACGAGCTGGGCTCGGGGACCGATCCCGAGGAGGGCGCGGCGCTCGCCATCGCGCTGCTCGAAGGGCTGGCCGAGAAGGGCAGCCTGTCGGTGATCACCACCCACCTGGCGCAGCTCGCGGCGGTGGCCCTGGAGCTGGGCGGCGCCTCGTGCGCGGCGATGGAGTTCAACCCGGAGACCGGCCGGCCGACCTTCCGGCTGCTGCCCGGCCCGCCGGGCGCGAGCGAGGCGCTGGCGCTCGCCCGCCGTTTGGGGCTGCCGGCCGAGTGGCTGGACCGGGCCGAGGCCCGTCTGGGCTCCGAGCACCGCGACCTCCGCCGTCTGCTCGCCGAGGTCGAACGGGTGCGGCGCGAGTTGGCCGAGACCCAGGAGAGCCTGGAGGTCGAGCGCTCCGACGCCGAGAAGCTCCGCCGCCGGCTCGACGCCGAGCGGGTCGCCCTCGAGGAGGAGCGCAAGGCGGTGGCGCAGCGTCTCAAGGCCGACCTCGACGGCTTCCGCCGCGAGACCCCCGACCGCCTGCGCCAGGAGGTCGACCCGCAGCGCGAGAGCTTAGAGGCGGGGCGGCGGCGCGGTCTCGCGGCCGAATAGGTCGAGCGGCTGTTCGCCGACGCG
>JBKKAU010000783.1:0-6171 GCA_046714475.1 Thermoanaerobaculia bacterium | reverse complement strand
CTCGGGGGCGGTGTCGTCGGGATCGGGGGCGGGCGTCGCGGCGGTTCCCGTCGCGGGTGGGTCTCCGCGCAGGATGACGATCTGGCGCGCGGTGGCCTGGGGTGGGTAGGACTTGGCGACCGGGCCGTCGAAGGTGGCTTCGACCTGCTGGCCGACCGCCAGGTCCGCGAAGCGCGCCGGCTCCCGGCCCCTCTCGCCTTGGCGGAAGAGGCGGGTCCCCTTCGTCACCCGGACCAGGGCCTTGTCGAAATGCGTGTCCGGCTCCTGCGCCCCTTCGATCAGCAGCCGGCCGAGCGTCTCCGGGTCGCCGGAGCCCTGCGTGAGGCGGGTGATCGCGCCGCGGACGTCCACGCCGTCCTCGCTCTCCTCAGGGGCGGCGGTGGTGGCCGCCTGGTTCGGGGCGGGGGTCGCCCGGGTCGCCTGGGGCTCCGGCGCCGGCGGGGGAGCGGACGGAGCGCAGCCCGTCAGCGTGAGGGTGAGGGTCAGGAACGAGCCTGCCAAGGTCCGGGTCATCGGATTCCTCCTTCTCCTATAAGATACCCGGCCATGATCCAAATTGACCTGTCGGGAAAGCGGGCCCTGGTGATGGGGGTGTCCAACGCGCGCAGCCTGGGGTGGGCGATCGCCGAGAAGCTCCGGGACGCGGGCGCGGAGCTGGCGTTCGGCTACCAGGGGGAGCGGCTGAAGGCGGACCTGGAGAAGCTCACGGCGGACATCCCGGGCCGCCGGCTCTACTCCTGCGACGTCACCAACGAGGAGGAGCTGCGGGCGATGTTCGCCGACCTCCGCGAGACGTGGGGGAGCCTCGATTACGTGGTCCACTCGATCGCCTTCGCGCCGCGGGCGGCGATGGACGGCCGCTATATCGAGACGACCCGGCAGGACTGGCTCACGGCTCTCGAGATCTCGGCCTACTCGCTGGTCGCGGTCGCCCGCGAGGCGGAGCCGCTGCTCACCGAAGGCGGCGGGCTCGTGACCCTCACCTACTACGCCGCCGAGAAGGTGGTGCCCAAGTACAACGTCATGGCGATCGCCAAGAGCGCGCTGGAGGCGAGCGTGCGCTATCTCGCCTATGAGATGGGGAAGAAGGGTGTACGGGTCAACGCCGTCTCCGCCGGTCCGGTGCGGACGGTCGCGGCGCGCAGCATCCCCGGCTTCATGAAGATGTACAACCGGGTCGCCGGCGTCGCGCCGCTCGGCCGCAACGTCACCCAGGAGGAGGTCGGCAACCTCGGGCTCTTCCTGCTGTCGCCCCTGGCGGGGGGCATCACCGGCGAGACGGTCTACGTCGACGCCGGCTACCACGTGATGGGGATGGAGCTGGGGGAGTAGCCGGCGCCGCCGGCGGAGTCGTCCGGGTCGCCGGGCGAGACCCGCTCCTCGAATTTGAGCTCCGGATCGTCCTGGGCGCGCCGCAGGTAGGCGGCGACCCGGGCCACCAGCGCCAGGTCCACTTTTTCGCTCTCCGCGGCCTGCAGGAAACAGGTGAGCGCCGCCAGCGTCTCGCGGGGGATGTGGTGCGCCCAGAAGACCGGCGCCAGCTCCTGGGCGAGCCGTTTGACCTCCGCCGGCCGGCCGCGCTCCGCGTGCAGGGTCGCCAGCTCCAGCGAGACCAGCGCGACATCGTAGGCCACGCGGTCGGTCAGGAACCCGTCGCGGGCGGCGAGGAAGCACTCTTCGGCCTCTTGCGTCCGGCCGATGCCGCGGGCGATCTTGCCCTGGACCCACTTCCTGCGGTTCTGCGTGGAGGCGTCGGGGAACTGCCGGTAGAGCGGCTGGGTGGAATGAAAGAGGTGGTGCGCTTCCAGAAAGCGCCCGGCGTCCGCCAGGTTGGTGATGAGGTTGTGGCGGGCGCAGAGGACGAGCCGGGGCTCCTGGTCGGGGTCGATCTTGCGGATCGCCGCGTAGAGCAGGGAGATCGCCCGCTCCGGGGTGCCGGCCTGCTCGTGGACGGTGGCGAGGTTGACCAGGCTGCGGCCGGCGCGGTGCCTCTCCCCCATCTCCTCGAAGATCTGGATCGCCCGCCGCAGCAGGGCGATCGCCTCGGGGAACCGTCTCTGGGCGCGCCGCAGCGAAGCCTGGAGGTCCAGCAGGAGGGCCCGTTCCAGCGGGTCGCCGGTCCCCTGGCGGAGGTGTTGCCAGGCGTGGCGGAAGCCCTCTTCGGAGCCGGGCAGATCGGTCCGGATGCGGCGGGCGTTCGCGATGTAGGACCATGCGCGAGCCCGCATGTCCTCGATCCGCGCCGCGCCGTAGTACCCCGGGTCGAGGTAGCCGACCTGGATCAGCGCCAGCCCGGCGAGCTGCTCGGCGTTGCCGGGGTCCTGAAAGCTCTCTTCGCGGCTCTGGTCGAGCAGGAGCTCGAACACCCCCCAGGTGTGGTACCGGGGCTGGTTGCGCAGGAGCAGCTCCTGCCCCTCCCGGGTATGGGTGAGGAGCTCGCGCATCAGGGTCGTGGCCCGGGTCCGCTCGCGCTCGAAGGCGAGTTGCCGGTGGCAGACCTCCCGCGTCTTGGCGTCGAGGATGCGGCCGTAATCCGGCGCCGCGCCGGGCAGCCGCAGCAGCTTGCCGAGCCGGGCCGACAGGGTACCTCCGCGCGGCCGCAGCAGGGCCATCGCCCGGTGGCGGCAGGGCTCGCACTCCAGCAGGTGCTCGAGCGTACGGCGGGACGCACCTTCCAGGCCCTGGAGGAGCTCTCGCAGACCGGCTTCGTGGGGATGCAACCTGGGCATCGCGCTCCTCGCCGGCGTACGCCTTGCCGGATCGTCTCTGGAATGGGTCTTCCCTATCTAGTTGCCGCAGGCCCACCCGGACGGGACAAGAAAAAGCGCCGGATCGTGAGATCCGGCGCACTTACGCCAGACGGGAGATCACTTTTGACGATCGAGCTCTGCCCCAAGGTCGGGCTTCGCGGCCCGGCCTCTCCTCTTGTGGCAGCCGGCGCCGCCGTTCGGGTCCATGCCGCAGCCCTCCTTCCTGGTCCCGACACCGGCCTCCTCCGGCCGGACGGCGGCCACCGCGGATGTCTCCGGCAGCCACCACCCTCTCCAGCCCTCGAAGACCTGTTCCGTGGCTTCGTGGAGCTGGGACAGCCAGGTCCCGGTGGGCTCCGCGGAGGCCAGGGGCGCGAATGCCAGGACGAGCATCGTCGACAGGGCGGCCGCTGCGGCGCGACGTTTGTGGAGCATGAGCTCTCTCCTTACACCTTACAGGTAGCAATTTGCCGGCTCCAGCGCCGGCAAAGGTCCCTCCGCGTATTGCAGTGTTCCCAAGACGGAAAAAGCGCACGCCCGCCCCGTCTGGAAAGCGACCTCGAGCGGGCGGATATACTCCCGCGGATGCGAACGAGCACCGATTGGATCTATCTGAGGGGATTGTCCCACACTGTGAGGCGGTCGGGGGGGGCTGGATGCAGGCCCTGATCCTCGCCGGCGGCAGCGGCACCCGGTTCTGGCCGCTGTCGCGCCAGAGCCGGCCCAAACAGTTGCTCGCCCTGGAGGGGGAGACGAGCCTTTTGCGGCAGACGGTCGAGCGCCTGCGGCCCCTGGTGCCGCCGGAGGCGGTCTGGATCTGTACCACGCGGGCGCTGGCGGAGGCGGTGCGCGCCGACGTGCCGGAGGTGCCGCCGGAGCAGATCCTGCTCGAGCCCCAGGGGCGCAACACCGCCCCCGCCATCGGCTGGTCGGTGCGCTCGATGCCGGCTGCGGCGCGCGACGGCGTCGTCGTGGTGCTGCCTTCCGATCACCGGGTCGGCGATCCGGAGGGGTTCCGCGAGACCCTGGGCCGCGCCGCCGCGGTGGTCGAGCGCGAGGACAAGGTCATGACGCTCGGCGTCACGCCGCGCTGGGCCGAGACCGGGTATGGCTATCTGGAGCTCGAGCCCGGCTCAGGAAGCGGCGTGCGAAGGGTCCGCCGTTTCGTCGAGAAGCCCGACCCGGAGACGGCGGAGCGGTTCTTCCGCTCGGGCGACTACCTCTGGAACGCCGGCATCTTCCTGTTCCGCGGCAGCAGGCTGCTCGACATCCTGGCGCGGCTCCAGCCCGGGCTCGCCCAGGGGCTCGAGGAGATCGCCGCCGCCCCGGAGCGCCTCGACGAGCTCTACGCCCGGCTGCCTGCGGACTCGATCGACTATGCGGTGATGGAGAAGCTGGAGGGGATCGCGACGCTCCCCCTGGACTGCGGCTGGAGCGACCTCGGCTCCTGGACGGCGCTGGACGAGGTCCTGGCGCGCGACGCGGCGGGCAATACGGGCCGCGGCGACCGGATCGCGGTCGATTCCCGGGACAACCTGCTCTTCGCCGACGCGGGGACCATCGCGGTCGTGGGGGTGGAGGGGCTGGTCGTGGTGCGGACCGGCGACACGGTGCTGGTCTGCCCCAAGGAGCGCTCGCAGGAGGTCAAGAAGATCGTCGCCGAGCTCCAGGCGCGGGGCCGCGGGGAGCTGCTTTGATCCAGCCGGCGCTCCTCGCCACCGCCGAGGGCGAGCGCCCGCTCGCCGGGCAGCCGGCGCCGCTGCCGCTGGACGAGCTGGTGGCCGGGCCGGGGGAGTGGGAGGTCGAGATCGGCTTCGGCAAGGGGAAGTACCTGCTGCGCCGCTGCCTGGAGAGCCCGGAGCGCCGCTTCCTCGGCATCGAGCTGGTCACCGAGTACTTCCGGCGGTTCACCGGCCGCGCCCATCGGCGCGGCGCCCGCAACTGGGTGGCGCTACGCGGCGACGCCCTCTACCTGCTCTCCGCCGTCCTGCCCCCCGGCTTCGCGAGCGTCGTCCACGTCTACTTCCCCGATCCCTGGCCCAAGAGCCGCCACCACAAGCGCCGGCTCTTCGACCCCGAGACGGTCGACCTGGTGCTGGGGCTGCTCGCCGAGGGGGGACGGCTCTCCTTCGCCACCGACTTCCTGGACTACGGCGGGCTGGTGGTGGAGCTGCTGGAGAGCCATCCCAGGCTCGTCGTCGAGCGGCGCGACCGCCCCTGGGACGAGGGGCCGCGCACCCACTACGAGGCCAAGTACGTGGCGGAGGGCCGGCCGATCCTGCGGCTGGAGGCGACGCTGGGGAGCCAGCCGGCGCTCCACCCGCGCGGCGCGGCGCGGGTGCTGGCGGCGACCTGGAGCGGCGAGGGCTGATATCCTTCACGGCGGGAGCGCACCGCCTTGAAACGTCTCGCCTATCTCTGGCCCCATCTCCGCAGCCACCGGCGCAAGCTGGTCCTCGGGCTGCTGTCCATCCTCGCCTCGGTCATCCTGTCGATGGCGAGCCCGCTGCTGCTCGGCCGGGCCATCGACGAGATGCGCTCGGCGATCAGCCGCGACGCCCTGCTGACCTACGCCGGCCTGATCGTCGGCTTCACGCTCTGCCAGGGGGTGTTCAGCTACTTCCAGCGCATGCTCCTGGTCGGCATGAGCCGGGACATCGAGCTCGACCTGCGCAACCTCTACTTCTCGAGCCTCGAGGCGCAGCCCGCGGGCTTTTTCCACGAGCACCCCACCGGCGACCTGATGGCCCGCGCCACCAACGACCTCCAGGCGGTCCGGATGCTCTGCGGCCCAGCGATCATGTACAGCGCCAACACGCTGTTCACCGCCGCCGGCACGCTCTTCTTCATGTCGCGGATCCACGGCCGGCTGACGCTGCTGGCGCTGGTCACCACGCCGCTGGTGGCGGTGGTGACCTATCTCTTCGGCAGCAGGATCCACGTCCTCTTCGAGAGCATCCAGGGGCAGTTCGCGGGCATCTCGGCGCGGGTGCAGGAGAACCTGGCCGGCGTGCGGGTGGTCCGCGCCTACGCGCAGGAGGCGCGGGAGGAGGGGGACCTCCGCGACCTCAACCGGGACTTCATCGCGGCCAACCGCCGGCTCATCGGCTGGTCGGTCGCCTTCCACCCCCTGCTGCAAAGCCTGGTCGGCCTCGGGTTCGCGGCCGTGCTCTGGTATGGCGGCACGCTGGCGATCCGCGGCGCCATCTCGGTCGGCGAGTTCGTCACCTTCAACTTCTTCCTCGGCAAGCTGATCTGGCCGATGATCGCGATCGGCTGGGTGATCAACCTGGCGCAGCGCGGTCTCGCCTCGCTCGGCCGCATGCGCGGCATCATGGACGTGATGCCGGCGATCCGCGACGAGGAGCCGCTGGCGGACCTGCCGGAGGTGCTCGGCGACATCCGGGCGCACGGCTTGACG
>JBKKAU010000782.1:0-2621 GCA_046714475.1 Thermoanaerobaculia bacterium | reverse complement strand
CATGGTCAGCCACGGCAACCTCCTGCACAACGAGGAGCTGATCCGCCAGGCCTTCGAGCAGTCGTCCGACTCCGTGGTGCTGGGCTGGCTGCCGCTCTACCACGACATGGGTCTGATCGGCACGGTGTTGCAGCCGCTCTATACCGGGGCGGTCTGCTACCTGATGACTCCCGGGTCGTTCCTGCAGCGGCCGGCGCGCTGGCTGGAAGCCATCTCGCGCTACCGCGCGACGACCAGCGGCGGCCCCAACTTCGCTTATGAGCTGTGCGTGTGCAAGGTGGGAGAGGCGGAGCGGGAGGGGCTCGACCTCTCCTCGTGGCGGGTGGCCTTCAACGGCGCCGAGCCGGTGCGGGCCGGCACGCTGCGGCGTTTTGCCGAGGCCTTCGCGCCCCACGGCTTCCGCGCCTCGGCGTTCCGCCCTTGCTACGGCCTCGCCGAGGCGACGCTGCTGGTCTCGGGATGGCGCCAGGAGGGGGAGCCCCGGGTGCGCGCGCTCGATGCGGAGGCCCTGGAGCGGCATGAGGCCGTGGCCGTTGAGGACGCCGAAGACGCCGCGCGGAGCCGCGAGCTGGTGAGCTGCGGCTTGGGCCTGCAGACCGTCCTGGCCGTCGATCCGGAGTCGGGAGAGCCCTGTCCGCCCGGCCGCATCGGCGAGGTCTGGGTGGCCGGCCCGAGCGTCGCCCAAGGGTACTGGGAGCGGCCGGAGGAGACGGCCGCGGTGTTTGGCGCCCGCCTCGCCGACGGCAGCGGCCCCTTCCTGCGCACCGGCGACCTCGGGTTCGTCTCCGAGGGCGAGGTGTTCCTCACCGGCCGCCTCAAAGACCTGATCATCCTGCGCGGCAGGAACCATTATCCGCAGGACCTGGAGCTGACCGCCGAGCGCAGCCACGCCGCCCTGCGCACCGGCGGCGGCGCCGCCTTCGCGGTCGACGTCGCCGGGGAGGCCGGCGAGGAGCGGCTGGTGATCGTCCACGAGGTGGAGCGCCATGCGGTTGCCGGTATGGAAGGCGAAAGGACCGAGGAGATCGCCGCGGCGGTGCGCCAGAGTGTGGCCGCAGAGCATGAGGCGAGCGTCGCCGAGGTGGTTCTGATCCGGCCGGAGACGCTGCCCCGGACGTCGAGCGGCAAGGTGCGGCGGAGCGCCTGCCGCGAGATGTATCTCCAGAGCGGGCTGCGCCTGCTCGGCGCGAGCCGCCTCTCCGTTACCGCGGACGGCGCTGCGGACGAGGACCCCCGAGGTGAGATCCCGGTCGGTTCGCCGGACTGGCTGCGCCGGGCCTTCGCCGCCGCGGCGCGGATCGATCCCGATCGGGTCGATCCGGACCTTCCGCTCGCCGCCGCGGGGCTGGATTCGCTGGCGGCCATCGAGCTCAAGCAGACGGTGGAAGAGGCGACAGGTGTTTCCCTCTCCTTGACGGACCTGCTGGAGGGGATGACGCTGCGCGAGTTGGAGGCCCTCACCCCCCGGCCCCCTCTCCCGTCACCCCTCCCGACCTCCCCGGGAGAGGGGGAGAAAGACGAATTCGAGCATCCGCTCTCCTGGAACCAGCGCTCGCTCTGGTTCCTCCATCGCCTGGACCCGGAGAGCTCCGCCTACAACATCGCCGGCGCGGCGCGGCTCGGGTCCGCGTCCTCTGAAGCCTTGGGCCGCGCGCTGGAGACGCTGGTGGACCGCCACCCCATGCTGCGCGCCACGTTCGCCGACACCCCCGCCGGTCCGGTCCAGAGGGTGGCGGAGCGGGCATCGGCCGGGCTCGAAACCGTGGACGCGACCGGCTGGAGCGACGCGGAGGTGCACGCGCGGCTGCATGCGGAGGCGTATCGCCCGTTCGACCTCGCTGCCAGCCCGCTCCTGCGGGCGGTCCTGCTGCGGCGCGATGATCGCGGGGGTGAGGCCTTCCTCGTCCTCGCCGTGCACCACGTCGTCGCCGACTTCTGGTCGATGGCCGTGCTGGTCCGCGAGCTCGGCGCGCTGGTGGCCGGGGAGGCCCTCCCCCCCCAGGCGGCCCTGTACACCGACTTCGCCCGCCGGCAGGAGCGGATGCTGGAGGGCCCGGAGGGCGAGCGGTTGTGGGAGCACTGGCGGGAGCGTCTGGCCGGTACGCCGCAGCTCGACCTGCCCACCGACCGGCCGCGGCGTCCGGTGCGGACCCTGCGCGGCGGTTCGCGGACGCTCGCTCCCTCGTTGGAGCGGGCGGAGGCGGTCCACCGGCTTGCCGCCACCCATGGCTGCACGCCTTTCGTCGCCCTGCTCGCCGCCTGGCAGGCCGTGCTCTCCCGTTGGAGCGGCCAGGAGGATCTCCTCACCGGCGCTCCCATGGCCGGCCGCTCCGCCCGCGAGTGGGGGGAGGTGGTGGGCTACTTCGTCAACCTGGTGCCTTTGCGCGCCGACCTCTCCGGCGATCCGGCGGTCGGCGAGCTGATGGCGCGGACGCGTGGCACCGTGCTCGATGCGCTGGCGCACCAGGACTTCCCCTTCGCCCTGCTCACCGAGCGCCTGCAGCCCGAGCGCGACCTCAGCCGGCCGCCTCTGGTCGCGGTGATGCTGAACTACGAGAAAGCCCCGGTGCCGGAGCTGGCTGCTCTCGCGGCCTTCGCCGTGGGGGTGCCAGGGGTCCGGC
>JBKKAU010000781.1:0-3816 GCA_046714475.1 Thermoanaerobaculia bacterium | reverse complement strand
TTGACCCCGGAGGAGCGCGCCGCGCTCGGGGACCTGGGGGTGACTCCCGTATCGCCGGAGCCGCCGCCGCCGCAGGTCCTGCCCGTCCCGCCGGCCGCCGCTCCCATCGCCTCGGTCGTCGCCGCCGTGCCGCCGCCTCGTCCCCGGCGTCCCGCTCCCGCCTCGCTCACCGAGGTGGAGGCGGCGCTGCAAGAGACCAACGACCAGGATGAGGTGGCCCGGATCATCCTCTCGTTCCTGGAGCGCGGCCACCGGCGCGTGGCGCTGTTCCAGGTCAACAAGGAGCGGGTCAGCGGCTGGATGGCGCAAGGCGAGGGGCTCGACTCCAAGGCCTTCGACGGTTTTTCGGTGGGCTTCGACCAGCCGTCGCTCTTCCTCAACCTGCGTCATGGGAGCGGCTTTCATCTCGGCCCCATGGCGCCGATGCCGGCCCACAAGGAGCTGGCCCGCGCCTGGGGCGGAGACCTGCCTCAGGATTGTGTACTGCTGCCGGTCCGGATGAGGGACCGCCTGGTGGCCGTGGTCTATGCCGATGGGGCGCGCAAAGGGATGGGAGGGGTCGAGCTGCCGCAGCTGCAGCGGCTGACCGCTTCCCTGGCGGCCGCCCTGGAACGTTGTATCCTGCACAAGAAACGTGGCGCAACTCGATCCTAGGAAAAGGGTTCTGTTTATTGACACCCGCCAGACCCCTTGGCTAGACTCGGCGCCGCTTCGGAGCACACATGATCAAGTCGGACATCGTAGACCGCGTAGCGGAGATCACCGACGTGCCCAGGGTCAAGGCGGCCCAGGCCGTCGACACCATCATCGAGGCGATGAAGAACGCTCTCTGCGACGGCAAGCGGATCGAGCTGCGCGGCTTCGGCGTGTTCCAGGTGCGCGACCGCAAGAAGGGGGTGGGCCGCAACCCGAAGACGGGTGTCGAGGTGGCGATCTCCCCCGGCAAGACGGTGCGCTTCAAGCCGGGCAAGGACCTCAAGAATCTCTGAGCCTTCTCCTCCTCCGGACTCCCCATCGAGCCATGAAGGCGAGCCTGGCGAGCCTGTAGGCCCTCCGGCGCCACTCCCGCAGCCGCTCCCGCCCTGGTCGGCGGCGGAGCCTTGGCAGCCCCCCGAGCGGGTTGTCTCTGCACCGCCGCCGCCGGCGCGCCCGCGCTACCTCCTGGCGCTGGTCCTCCTCGGCCTCACCTTCTTCTGCACCACGACGTTCTCCCCGGCCCTCTATCTGTGGAGCCGGACCGATGTGCAGACGGACCTGGTCCCGTTTCCCCTGCCGGAGACGGTGCTGCGCGTCTGGACCGAGCCGGACCTGCTGCGGCTGGGCCTCTCCTTCTCGATCCCGGTCCTGCTCATCCTCTTCGCCCACGAGATGGGGCACTACGTCGCCTGCCGCCGCTACGGCCTGTCGGCGACGCTCCCCTATTTCCTGCCGATGCCGGCGATGTTCGGCACGCTCGGCGCCTTCATCCGCATCCGCTCGCCGATCCGCGGCAAGCGGGAGCTGTTCGACGTCGGGGTCGCCGGCCCGCTGGCCGGCTTCGCGGCGCTGCTGCCCTTCCTGCTTTACGGGGTCGCCAAATCCGAGCCGGCGATCCTCGACCCCGGTCCGGCAGGCGTCTCCCTGCTGGTCCCGGGCCGCTGCCTGGCCCTGCACCTCGCGACTTTCCTCTTCCATGGCCGGCTCGGGGAGGGGATGATCCTGAACCTCCATCCCTTCGCCCTGGCCGCCTGGTTCGGACTGCTGGCGACGGCCCTCAACCTCATCCCCCTGGGGCAGTTCGACGGCGGGCACATCCTGTATGCCGTATCGGGCCGCTGGCAGCGCCGGCTGGCGCCGCCGATCTGGCTGGGGCTGGCCCTGTCCGGGTTCCTCTGGCCGGGTTGGTGGCTCTGGTGCGTGATCGCGCTCGGGATCGGCCTCTTCCATCCGCCGGTACGCAGCGAGGCGACGCCTCTCGACCCGCGGCGGCGGTGGGTCGCGGTCCTCGCCCTGATCGTCTTCATCCTGTCGTTCATCCCCGGCGGCCTCTCGGAGGTTTCGAGCGTGCCTCTGCCGCCACAGGGCACGGGGGTGATCGTCCGGAAGGACGCCGGTCAGAACTCGGCGATCAGCGTCACCGGCCCGTCGTTGACCAGCGACACCTCCATGTGGGCCTGGAACCGTCCGGTCTCCACCTGGAACCCCCTCTGACGCAGGTCCGCCACCAGCATCTCGACCAGCGGCGCCGCTTCGCCGGGAGGCGCGGCCCTGTCGAACGAGGGGCGGCGTCCGCGCGCCAGCGACCCGGCCAGAGTGAACTGCGACACGACCAGGAAGGCGCCGCCGGCCGCGGCGAGGTCGAGGTTCATCTTGCCGGCCTCGTCCTCGAAGACGCGCAGACCGGCGAGCTTGCCGGCCGCGGCGCGCACCTGCTCCGGCCCGTCGCCCTTTTCGATGCCGGCCAGCACGAGGAGACCGCGCCCGATCTCGCCCACGGTCTCCCCCGCGACGCGCACCGACGCCGAGCTGACCCGCTGCAGGACGAGCTTCATGGCGTTCTCTCCTCGCGAAAAAAAGAGGTCTCTCGAAAGGTCCGGCCCCGCCTCCAACCCGCGGCCGGCTGTGATACCGTAGCGGATTCAAACCGGAGGAGAAAAGGGACGATGCTGAACAAAGTCATCCTGATCGGGAACCTCGGCCGTGACCCCGAGGTGCGCTCGACCCCGTCCGGCCAGGCGGTCGCGAGCTTCACCCTCGCGACCAGCCGGCGGTGGAAGGATAAGAGCGGGCAGCGCCAGGAGCAGACGGAGTGGCACAACATTGTGGTCTGGGGACGCCAGGCCGAGGTGGCGGGGCAATACCTGACCAAGGGCAAGCAGGTCTACGTCGAAGGCCGGCTCCAGACCCGCTCCTGGGACGACAAGCAGACGGGCGAGAAGAAGTACCGCACCGAGATCGTCTGCGACAACTTCCAGATGCTCGGCCAGCGCGGCGGCGACTTCGAAGCTGGCGGCGCCGCCAGCCACAGCGCTCCCGGGGGAGGTGGAGGCCCCACCTACGACGAGGGCGGCTTCGGCGGCGGCCCCGAGGACGACGACATCCCGTTCTAGAAGAAAAGGATTTAAAGGACGACAAGGACTCCAAGGACCAGGGAACCTTATCGTCCTTGTGGTCCTTGCTGTCCTTTTCGTCCTTGCGCCTCCCGCTCCGCCATCTCGCGGAGCTGCTCGAGCGCCATCTGGACGGTCTCCAGCCGCTCGCCCCGGCTGCTCTCCCGCATCATGCTCATGTAGTCGCGCGCCGAGCGCAGGGTGCTCAGGCGCTGGCGATAGGTGTCGAAACGGCGCCAGGCCTCCTGGAGCCGGCCCGCGAGCGAGGGGTGCTCCAGACGCTCCACCACCGCGGGCAACGCCTCCAGGGTGTGGCAGAGGAGCAGGACGTCGCAGCCGGCGGCGAACGACGCCTCCGAGCGCTCGGCCAGGTCTCCCCAGGCGTCGAGCGCCTTCATCTCCAGGTCATCGCTGAAGGCGAGCCCCTCGAAACCGAGCCGGCCGCGGAGCAGGCCGCCGATGATCGACGGCGAGAGCGTCGCCGGCCGCTGCTCGTTGTCGTAGGCGGGATAGATGGCGTGGGCGATCATCACCGCGCCCGCGAGCCGCGCCAGCGCGGCGAAAGGCACGAGGTCGGTCTGGAGCTCCGCGGACGGCAGGTAGACGCAGGACATCGCGAAGTGGGTGTCCTCCCCGGCGCCGCCCAACCCGGGGAAGTGCTTGAGGCACCCCCCCGCCCCCCCCGGGTTGAGGCCGGGCACGGAAGGGCCGGGGCGCGGGGTGTTAA
>JBKKAU010000780.1:0-30110 GCA_046714475.1 Thermoanaerobaculia bacterium | reverse complement strand
GGCCGTGGACCCGTGCCGGTACTGCTCGGACCCGCGCCGCGACCGCGCGCGGATCTGCGTCGTCGAGGAGCCGTTCAACCTGGAGCCCATCGAGCGCACGGGCGAGTACCACGGCCTCTATCACGTGCTGATGGGCGCGCTGTCACCCCACCGGGGGATCGGACCGGACCGCCTGGCGATCCCCGGCCTCCTCGAGCGTCTGGAAGGAGTCGAGGAGGTGATCCTCGCCACCAATCCCAATGTCGAGGGGGAAGCGACAGCCCTCTACCTGGCCCGCCTGCTCAAGGCGCGGGGCACGCGGGTCACCCGCCTCGCCTTCGGCATGCCCGTCGGGGGCGACATCGAGTACACGGACGAGGTGACCCTGGGCCGGTCGCTGGCCGGGCGGCGGGAGATGTGAAGCTCGGAGACCTGCTCCCCCAGATGATCGAGCCGCCGCCGGGCCTGCGTTCCCGCACGCTGGCGCGGCGGCTCTCCTATCTCGAAGCTCCGGGCGTCAACACGGTCGGCTCCGGCGAGCCGCCGATCCTCTGGGAGGAGGCGGCCGGGGCCAACGTCCTCGACGCCGACGGCAACGTCTATGTCGACCTGACCTCCGGGTTCGGCGTCGCCTCGGTCGGCCACCGCCACCCGCGGGTGGTCGAGGCGGTCTGCGGCCAGGCCGGGCGCCTCCTCCACGGCCTCGCCGACGTCCACGCCCATCCGGGCCGCGTCGAGCTCGCCGCGCAGCTCGCGCGCCTCGCGCCGATCGACGACCCGCAGGTGTTTTTCGCCATCTCCGGCGCCGAGGCGGTCGAGATCGCCTTGAAGAGCGCGCTCGGCACGACCGGCCGGGCCGGCGTGATCGCTTTCGAGCCCTCCTACCACGGCCTGACGCTGGGCGCTCTGGCGGCCAGCTCCCGCGCCGAGTTCCGCGCCCCCTTCGCCGCCCATCTCCATACCCATGTGCGGCGGCTCCCCTTCGGCTGCGAGCCGGCCGTGCTGGAGGAGGCGCTGGCGGCGGCAGAGATCGGCTGCGTCCTGGTCGAGCCGATCGTCGGCCGCGAGGGGGTGCTCGTGCCGCCGCCGGGGTGGCTCGGCGAGGTCGCCCGGCTCTGCCGCAAGGCCGGAGCGCTGCTCGTCGCCGACGAGATCTTCACCGGCTTCGGCCGTACCGGCAGCCTGTTCGCGGTGGAGAGCGAAGGGGTGCGGCCCGACCTCCTCTGCTGCGGCAAGGCCCTGGGCGGCGGCATGCCGATCGCGGCGGTCCTCGCGCACCGGCCGCACTTCGCCTGCTGGGAGACAGGAGGCGAGGCGCTCCACACCTCGACTTTCCTCGCCCATCCGCTGGCCTGCGCCGCCGCGCTCGCGGTGCTCGCCATCCTGGAGGAGGAGAACCTCGCCGGCCGGGCCTTCCGGCTGGGCGGCGTCCTCGAGAGGCGTCTCGCCGCCTGGTCCGAGCGCTTCCCGCAGGTGGTTGCGGTGCGCGGCAAGGGCCTGCTCTGGGGGATCGAGATGCGCTCGCGGGAGGAGGCCCGGCTCTGGGTCGAAGGGGCGCTCGGCCGCGGCGTCCTGCTGCTCGCCGGCGGACCCGAGGGGCGCGTCGCCCAGATCGTGCCGCCGCTGACTATCGCCGAGCCGCAGCTCGAGGCGGCGCTGGAGGTGCTGGAGCAAGGGTTGGAGCAGGGGCTGGAGGAAGGCGAGGAGGAGAGCGGGGGGTGAGCCCGCGCTTCAAGATCGCCTTCATCGGCAGCCATGGGGTCGGCAAGACAACCCTCTGCTATGGGCTGGCCGCGCGTTTGAAGGCGCGGGACTTGCCGGTCGAGGTGGTGCACGAGGTGGCGCGGCGCTGCCCGCTGCCGATCAACGAGGAGACCTCGGTCGCCGCCCAGTCGTGGATCCTCCACGCCCAGGTCACCGAGGAGATCGTGGCCCAGGCCCGCTACCCGGTCGTGGTCTGCGACCGGAGCGTCCTCGACAACTACGTCTACCTGCTCCTCGCGGCCGGCCGCCAGCCGGCGCTCGACCCCCTGGTCGACTCCTGGACCCGGGGGTACGACCTGCTGGTGCACGTGCCGATCGTCGACCAGCCGAGCCCGGACGGCATCCGCTCGGCGGACCCGGCCTTCCAGCGCGCCGTCGACGAACGCCTGGAGCGCGAGGTGGCCGAGCGCGGGATGGACGTGCTGAATCTCGACCCGGGCGCCCGGCCGGTCTGGCTGGAGCGCGTCGAGCAGGAGGTCTGGCGCCGTCTGCGCCCCGCCCAGATGCGGCTCCTCTAGGAGAGAGGGCGCGATGAATCGCGCCCCTACAGGAGTCATGCAAAGGCGAGGTGTAGGGCGCCATTCATGGCGCCCTCTCAAGCGCATCCATTTAGGAAACCCGTTCTAGGAAAACAAGCCTCCTCCTCCGCTACAATAGGCGCCACCGTGAGCATTCACGAACTTCTGCGGCAGTGGGAGATCTTTTCCCACTTCTCCGACGAGCAGATTGCGCAGCTCGCGCGCTGTGTCTCGCGCAGCCGCTTCCCGGCCAACGCCACCATCGTCAAAGAGGGTGAGCCGACCCAGGACGCCTACCTGATCGAGAGCGGCGGCGTCCGTATCCAGCGCCATACGCCGTATGGCCTGTTCAGCCTGGCGACCCTCCACCCGGGCGCCCTCTTCGGCGAGACCAGCTTCGTCGACGGCATCCCGCGCTCGGGCGACGCCGTGACCATCGCCGACACCGCCCTCCTGGCGCTCAACCCGGTCGCCCTGTCGACGCTGATCGAACGCGACCAGCGGTTCCACCTGGCGCTCTACTGGTCCTTCTGGAAGAGCCTGTCGACCAAGCTCCGCGTCACCAACCAGAACCTCACGCATTTCTTCTCGGAGTCCGGGAGGCCCCCGGACACCGCGATGGCCGTCCCGCCGGACGACGGCGACTTCCACGTCGACCTCGCCTCCAAGCGCAAGCTCTTCCAGGAGCAGAAGCTCTCCGCCATGGAGATCAACTTCCTCTCCACCCTGTCCAGGGAGCGCAAGTACGCGCCGGGGCAGGTGATCTTCCGCGAGGGGGACACGGGGGGCGAGATGTACGTGGTGCTCGAAGGACGGGTGATGATCAGCAAGTACATCCCCGGAGCCGGCGAGGAGGCTCTCGCCTTCCTGGAGCGCGGCGGCTACTTCGGGGAGATGGCGCTGATCGACAACGAGGCCCGCTCGGCCGACGCCAAGGCCGACGAGAAGGGGGCGGTCGTGCTCGCCATGTCGCGCGAGGTGGTCGAGGGGATCCTCGACATCCACAAGATCTCGTCGCTGCGGCTGCTGACCATCCTCTGCAACCTGGTCGCGGGCCGCCTGCGCGAGCTCGACGACAAGGTCATCAGCTGGTTCATCTTCGCCGGCGGCTCGGGCGTGTCCTGGCCGACGGACTAGCCGCTCCCCCGAGCGCCCCCAGCACCTTCCCGACCAGCGACGACAGCGGCAGCGCGGCGCGGCCCGGCGCGTCGAACCACCCCGCCTCCGGCCCCTCTCCAAGACGATCGCCCCCGAGGAGGGCATGGAGGCGCGCCCGCCGCACCTCGACATCCAGGTCGCGGTGGGTGATGCCGTGGCGCACCCGCGCGGCCGGCGGTCCCAGCTCCCAACGGCCGCCGTAGCGCAGGGCGAGGGCGGCCGCCGGCTCCTCCGACTCGGCCCAGGGGAGCTCCCAGGTGCCGGCGAGCAGCGTGCTCTCCTCCGGCCGCCGGAAAAGGAGCACCCGCGAGCCCTCCTCGACGACCGCCACCACCAGGCGATGGGTTTCAGGCTCCCGGCGCCGCCGCGGCGCGGGATAGCGCTCGGGGTCTCCCTCGGCCGCCGCGGCGCACCCGCCCGCCAGCGGGCAGAGCAGGCACTTCGGCCGCCGCGGCGAGCAGAGGGTGGCGCCGAGCTCCATCAGCGCCTGGTTGCTGTCGCCGGGCCGGCGGGAATCGAGGAGCTCCGCCGCCGCGGCGAGCAGCTGCTTCCTGCCGGCGCTCCCCTTGGGATCCTCGCTCATGCCAAGCTGGCGCGCCATGACGCGCTCGACGTTGCCGTCGAGGACCGGGGCCGCCTCGCCGAAGGCGATGCTCGCCACCGCCGCCGCCGTATAGGCGCCGATCCCCGGCAGGTCCAGCAGCCCCTGGGCGGTGCGCGGGAAGCCGCCGAGCTCGACGACCCGGCGCGCCGCGGCATGGAGCTGCCGCGCCCGGCGGTAGTACCCGAGGCCCGACCAGAGCGCGAGCACCTCGTCGATCTCCGCCCAGGCCAGCTCCTCGACCGTGGGAAAACGGGCGAGGAAGCGCTCGTAATAGGGGAGCGCCGTCTCCACCCGGGTCTGTTGCAGCATCACCTCGGAGAGCCAGATGGCGTAGGGGTCGCGCGTCCGCCGCCAGGGGAGGTCGCGCCGGTGCCGGTCAAACCATTGGAGCAAATCCTGCCGCACCGCGTCATTCTAAGGCAGGCCGGTCAAACTGGCAGGCAGAAATGACCTGCCAGGGGGCTGCGGGCTCTCCGGACACACGGAGATGTAGACGGGGGGAGGCCCCATCTCTCCGGTTGGATATTTGTGGATTCACCCCTGTTGATGAGGGGAATTTGGTTGGCTCGAAAGAGGGTGAGATCAGAGATCTCGAAGGTGGTGGGATTTTGTTTGGTAGGTGTGGAACCTCCCCCACGTTCTTCTGTCTTCTAGCTCTGTGCAACAGCCGTGCCCGTCCTTCCATTCCCCCGCTCGTCCCGCCATCCCCATCAAAAGGAAACGCTCCCAGCCTTGGCTGGGAGCGTTGGGGGGAGGCCCTCTGTTGGGTTGGGCTTTAGTGGTTGTACCCCTGTCTTAGGGGATTAAGGTCGGCTCGTAAGAGGGTGAGACATCGGAGATGTCTCGGTTGGTGGTGGGCTTGTCGTTGGTTGGTGGTGCCTCCCTCATTCCTTCACGTCTAGGTAACTGCAAGGGGTATGCCCGCTCAAGGACCGCGCGGGATGAAGACGGGATGGAGAAAGGTTCGGCAGGGCGCCTCCGGAGAGGCGCCCTGGGGGAGGTTCCGTAGTGGTGGGCTTTGTTTGATTCCCTTGTGTCAGAAGGGAAGAGGTGGGTCAAAACAGGGACGAGACCGGTGCGATCTCAGGGTGGAAGGAACATCAATGAGGTTGGATGGAACCTCCCCCGTGTACTAACTGAGTCTGCCTTTTCTCTTTGCAAAGCCTATGCCTACATGCTCAAGAGGCTCCAAGCCCCTCTTTGGGGCTGAAAACCCGGGCTTGGAGGGGGGTAGAGAGGGATCCCGGTTGACGTTTGTGCAAACCTGCTCTTCCATCCATGGTATTTCTGCACATCCTCTCCCTCAGGACATCTCGAAGCCTGGGTGCCCACCCTCCCGGGCGGGCCGGTGTCCGGCGCACCGGGCCGGGCCTCTCATCTCTTTGAAGGAGCGAGAAAATCCGCTTTTCGAGGGGGTGTTCCGGAGGCGCTTCCGAGCCCCTCTTCCGGGCCTTTCCGGAGCCCTTCCGGAAGGGTGCCCGGGAGGCCGATTTCGAGCCTAAATAGGTATGATCAAAGGAGTTGTAATTCCTTTACACCTCGCTTCACAGAAAAGGTCTTGCGGGCCGGATCGGCTGTGTTATCATCTGCCCCGTCGCAGTAGACGCCAACGAAACTTGATGCTCTCCCCTCCCCGCAGGGATTTCCACAGCTGTGGAAATCTTGCGGAATTTGAGTCTCTTTGCGCCTCGAGGATTCATGTCCCAATCTCTCTGGTCACTTCTTCAAAGGCAGCTCCGGCAGCAGCTGGACCCCGAAGAGTTCGCGACCTGGTTCCAGCCGCTGAAGGTCCGCAACGAAGGGAATGGCCGCCTGGTCCTCCTGGCTCCCAACTCCCGTTTCCTCCATACGCTGGAAGAGAGCTACCGGCCGACCGTGGACCGCGCGTTGGCCGGCGTGGACGGTCCCGGCTTCGAGGTCCTCTTCTCCCTGGAGGACAAGGAGAGGGAGCTCGCCGCGGTCGATGTCGAGCCGATCTCCTCGTCGAACTTCAACCCGAAGTACCAGTTCCGCAACTTCGTCGTGGGCAAGTCCAACGAGTTCGCGCACGCCGCGGCGGAGGCGGTGGCCAAGAACCCGTCCCAAAGTTACAACCCTCTTTTCCTTTATGGGGGCGTAGGGCTCGGCAAGACCCACCTGCTGCACGCCATCGGGCACGAGATCCTGCGCCACCGCCCGCAGCTGCGGGTGCTGTACCTGGTCGCGGAGCAGTTCGTCAACGAGCTGATCAACTCGATCCGCTTCGACCGCATGCCCGAGTTCCGCGAGCGCTACCGCACGATCGACGTCCTGATGCTCGACGACGTGCAGTTCCTGGCCAACAAGGAGCGGACGCAGGAGGAGTTCTTCCACACCTTCAATACGCTCTACACCAGCCAGAAGCAGATCATCCTCTCCTCGGACTCCTCGCCGCGGAACATCCCGACGCTCGAGGAGCGGCTGCGCAGCCGTTTCGAGTGGGGCCTGATCGCCGACATCCAGCCGCCCGACCTCGAGACCAAGGTGGCCATCCTGCGGCGCAAGGCCTACATCGAGGGCGTCCCGCTGCCCGACGACGTCGCCGAGTTCATCGCGCAGCAGGTGCGCTCGAACATCCGCGAGCTCGAAGGCCTGCTCAACCGGGTGATCGCCTTCTCCTCGCTGACCGGCAAGCCGATCACGCTTGCCCTGACCCGCGAGACGCTCAAGGACATCCTGCCCGAGGAGGGAAGGAAGCCGCCGGCGGCGGAGATCATCAAGGCGGTGGCGCGCCACTACGACCTCAAGGTCGCCGACGTCAAGAGCAAGAGCAACGCGCGCCAAGTGGTCATCCCCCGGCAGGTGGCGATGTACCTCTGTAAGAAGCTGACGGGTCTCTCTTACCCGGAGATCGGTAAGCTTTTCAACGACAAGCACCACTCCACGGTCATGTACTCCGTGGACAAGGTGCAGCAGATCCGCGCCTCCGACCCCGACTTCGACCGCATCCTCCAGGGCTTCGAGCAGCAGTTCTCCTGAGCCCTGGGGCCCTCTTCTCCAGCGCTGACGCCTGTCTCCTTGTGTAGGGCGGGGCTTGTCCCCGCCCGCGGGAGGGGATAAACCCCTCCCCTACATTCCTACATCAACCGTGCTCACCTTGGATGCCCCTCTCAGGCACGAATTTTGCTCCTCTATAAGGCAGGTGCTCCGGGTGACGTGCGCCCCTCGGAAAACCTGTGGACTACCCTCCGGAAAGCCCTGTGGAGGCGGCTGCGGAATTCGTCCGCTTCCGAGTCTTCCGCATCTCTTCCACAGCCCCTCCGCAGCTTCCCCGCGTCGCGGCGCCGAACTGCAAAGTTCCCGGAAAGAGTGACTTACGGGGTTTTTCCTCGTTTCCGCAGGGACCTTCTACTACTACGGCTATGCTATATTCAGGTCTCTTCTAGACGGAGAAGAGCGAATGGAGATCCGCCTCAACCGCAACGAGTTTGTGTCCGAGCTGGCCCCGATGCAGGGGATCGTCGAGCGCAAGACGACGATCCCGATCCTCTCGCACCTGCTGCTCACCGCCAGCCAGGAGAGGCTCAACCTCGCCGCCACCGACCTCGACGTGTCGCTGACCTCCTGGTGTGAAGCCGAGGTCCGCCAGGAGGGCGGCATCGCGGTCCAGGCGAAGAAGCTGATGGAGATCATCCGCTCGCTGACCGGCGACGAGGTCCACCTGGTCCAGGAAGAGCCCCGGGTGTTGACCATCCGCGCCGGCCGGTCGCGGTTCAAGATCCACGGCCTGCCGCCGGACGACTTCCCGACGCTGCCCGCCGTCGAAGAGGGGGGTAACGTCGATCTGCCGTTCGCCAGCTTCCGGCGCATGGTCTCCAAGATCCTTTTCGCCGTCTCGGCCGAGGAGTCGCGCTTCCAGCTCAACGGCGCCCTCTTGAAGCTCAAGGACGGCGGCATGGAGATGGTGGCGACCGACGGCCACCGGCTCGCCCTCGTCGAGGCCGGGCTGGGCGACGGCGGCGGCAACGACTCGGTGCTGGTGCCGCGCAAGGCGCTCCAGGAGCTGATGCGGATCGAAGGCGACGGCTCCCTCTCCTACCGCCGCGGCGAGCACCACCTCTCGTTCCGTCTCGGCCGCCGGGAGCTGATCTGCCGCATCCTCGAAGGCACCTTCCCGGACTACGAGCGCGTCATCGCCAAGGACAACGACAAGAAGGTCGTCTTCGACCGCAAGCCGCTGATGGAGGCCATCCAGCGCGCTTCGCTGATGACCGGCGACCGCGCCCGCGCCGTGCGGCTCCAGTTCGGCTCCGACCAGCTGGTGGTCACGGCCGCCAACCCCGACCTCGGCGAGGCGACCGAGGAGGTGGCCTGCGCCTACGACGGCCCCGAGTTCCGGCTCGGGATCAACCCCGACTACCTCGCGCAGTTCCTCACCGCGGTCGACACCGAGCGGGTGCGTCTGGAGCTCAAGGACGAGAACACGCAGTGCGTCGGCTACCCGATGGAAGGCCCGGACGCCCGCTACCTGTGCGTGATCATGCCGATGAGGATCTGACGCCGGTGGGCGAGGCGTCCACCCTGTAGGGGCGCCATTCATGGCGCCCAGGGCGCGATGAATCGCGCCCCTACAACCCAGGGTGCCCCGATCCCGTGCTCTCTCAGCTCACCGCTCAAGGATTCAGGAACCTCGAGCCGCTCGCCTGGCGGCCCGAGGCCGGCTCGCACCTGCTGCTCGGCGGCAACGGCGCGGGCAAGACCAGCCTCCTCGAAGCCATCTATGTCCTCGCCACCACCCGGAGCTTCCGGGCGGCGCAGATCGCCGACTGCGTGCGCCATGGCGCCGGCGCCTTCCACCTGCGCGGCGAGGTCGAGACCGACCGCCGTACGACGCTGGAGGTCGGATGGACCGAAGGGGTGCGCGGCCGCTCGGTCAACGGCAAGGTGACGACGCTCGCCGAGCACCTGGCGGTGCTGCCGGTCGTCGCCTGGACCTCGGCCGAGGCGCAGGTGCTGATCGGCACCCCGGGAGCTCGACGGCGGTTCCTCGACCGCGGCGTCATTGGCATCCGGCCGCCGGCGCTGGAGTTGCTCGGCCGCTACCGCGAGGCCCTGGCGCAGAAGCGTGAGCTGCTGGCCAAGGACGCCGCCGGGATCGAGATCTGGAACGAGCTGCTCGCCACCTCGGCCTTCGAGGTGATCGGCCTGCGCCACCGCTACGTCGAGCGCCTGCGCGAGACCTTCGCCGGCGTCGTCGCCCTGTCCGGGCTGCCGTTCCCGCCGGTCGAGATCGTCTACAAGCCGTCGCCGGCCAGCGGACTCGAAAGCCCCGAGGCGATCGCCGAGGCGCTGGAGAAGGTCGCGGACCGGGAGCGCCGGCGCCAGGTCCCGCTCGTCGGCCCGCACCGGGACGACCTGGAAATCCTCTGGGGCGGGCACGACATCCGCCGCGTCGCCTCGGCGGGCGAACGCAAGTCCTTGTCGCTGCTGCTGCTCGCCGCGCACGGCCGGGTGGTCGAGGCGGCGGGCCGCAGCCCGGTCTACCTGCTCGACGACGCCGACGCCGAGCTCGCCCCCCCCACCCTGCATGCCCTCTGGCCGATCTTCGCCGGCGTGCGCCAGCTCTTCGCCAGCTCCAACCGGCCCCAGGTCTGGCTCACCCTGGACGTCGGCCGCATCTGGGAAATGGAAAAGGGTCGTTTGATTGTTCTGGAGAGTTGAAAAGGGTTTCCCTTCCGGGACGTAAGCCATTGATTTTCTGGGGCCTAACCCACGAAACCGGATGCTTTTCGTGGTATAATTTGCACTCTCGACACCTTCCGCCCTCCCGGCGGGGGGCTCAGCAAGAGACAGAAGCGGAGATCAAAGGTCTTGGTGAATCCAGAGTCCACCTATACGGCTGAAAACATCAAGGTCCTGAAGGGCCTGGAGGCGGTGCGCAAGCGTCCCGGCATGTACATCGGGGACACCGACGACGCCTCGGGTCTGCACCATATGGTGTTCGAGGTCGTCGACAACTCGGTCGACGAGGCGCAGGCCGGCTACTGCTCGCGCATCGACGTCATGATCCACAGCGACAACTCGGTGACGGTCGAGGACGACGGGCGCGGCATCCCGGTCGACGTCCACAAGGAGGAGGGCCGTTCGGCGGCGGAGGTCATCATGACCGAGCTGCACTCGGGCGGCAAGTTCGACAAGAACTCCTACAAGGTGTCGGGCGGCCTCCACGGCGTCGGCGTCTCGGTGGTCAACGCGCTCTCCGAGACGCTGGAGCTGGAGATCAAGAAGGACGGCCAGGTCTGGTTCCAGACCTATCACCAGGGCGTGCCCGAGGGGCCGATCCAGGTGATCGGCAAGACCCACCGCAGCGGCACCAAGGTCCGTTTCTGGCCGGACCCGGAGATCTTCGCCATCCTGGAGTTCCATTACGACACGCTGGCGCA
Source organism: Thermoanaerobaculia bacterium (assembly GCA_046714475.1). Classification (GTDB taxonomy): domain Bacteria; phylum Acidobacteriota; class Thermoanaerobaculia; order Multivoradales; family UBA5704; genus DASPJI01. The sequence goes on along the minus strand of JBKKAU010000780.1, from coordinate 19,686 downwards.
GCGCCTGCGCGAGCAGTCGTTCCTGAACCGCGGCATCCACATCCATCTCAAGGACGAGCGGACGGACAAGGAGGCGGACTTCGCCTATGCCGGCGGCATCTCCTCGTTCGTGGAGCACCTGAACCGCAACAAGACGCCGCTCCACCCGCAGCCGATCTTCCTCTCCGACACGCGCGATGGCAGCTCCGAGGTCATCGAGGTGGCGCTGCAGTGGAACGAGGGCTACCAGGAGCTGATCTACAGCTTCACCAATACCATCAACAACCGCGACGGCGGCACCCACCTGGTCGGTTTCAAGGGGGCTTTGACGCGCACGGTCAACGCCTACGCGCAGTCCTCCGGCCTCTCCAAGAACCTCAAGGAGAACCTGACCGGCGAGGACGTCCGCGAGGGCTTGACGGCAGTGGTGTCGGTCAAGATCAAGGACCCGAAGTTCTCCTCGCAGACCAAGGACAAGCTGGTCTCGTCGGACATCAAGGGCTGGGTCGAGCAGGCGGTCAACGAGAAGCTCGCCGCCTTCCTTGAGGAGAACCCGCGCGAGGCGAAGCGCATCGTCGAGAAGTGCGTCGAGGCGGCGCACGCCCGCGAGGCGGCGCGCAAGGCGCGCGAGCTGACGCGGCGCAAGGGCGCGCTCGACGCCTCGAACCTGCCCGGCAAGCTCGCCGACTGTTCGGAGCGCAACCCCGAGTTCGCCGAGATCTTCCTGGTCGAGGGCGACTCCGCGGGCGGCTCGGCCAAGCAGGGGCGCGACCGCAAGTTCCAGGCGATCCTGCCGCTCAAGGGCAAGATCCTGAACGTCGAGAAGGCGCGCTTCGACAAGATGCTGTCCTCGGACGAGATCAAGACGATCATCACGGCGCTCGGCACCGGCATCGGCAAGGACGACTTCGACGTCGCCCGGCTGCGCTACCACAAGCTGATCATCATGTGCGACGCCGACGTCGACGGCAGCCACATCCGGACGCTGATCCTGACCTTCTTCTTCCGCCAGATGAACGAGATCATCCGCCGTGGCCACCTCTACATCGCCCAGCCGCCGCTCTACAAGATCGCGCACGGCAAGTCCGAGACCTATCTCAAGGACGACCGCGAGTACCAGGCGTTCCTGGTCGAACGCATCAAGGACGCCTGGGAGGTGGAGATCGGCCGCCCGCACGCGGACGGCAACGGGAGCGGCACGAATGGCGACGGCACTCGGTTGACCGGCGCCCGGCTCGCCAGCTTCCTGGAGAAGGTCGACGCCTTCCGTAAGAACCAGGAGAAGCTGGCGTCGCGCGGCTACCCGGCGGAGGCGATCAGGGTGGCGCTCCTCGCCGGCGTCCGCGACAAGGGGTCGCTGCTCGACCGCGACCTGCTGGCGCGGGTGGCCGACGAGCTCGGCCGCTCGGAGTCGGGGTACCGCCAGGTGGAGATCGGCGACGAGGAGGAGCACGGCACGGCCTTCATCCGTTTCTGGAGCCGGCGCGACGGCGTCGAGCGCGAGGTGCGGATCGACTGGAGCCTGGTGACCAGCGCCGAGTACCGGGCGCTCGCCAACAACGCCATGGGCCTGGAGGCGATCGCGGCGGACGGCTTCACCCTGGTCAAGGGGGACGACGCCTCGTTCCACGAGGGTCTGGAAGAGGCGCTGGAGAAGCTCTACAACGGCGCCAAGAAAGGCCTCTCGATCCAGCGCTACAAGGGTCTGGGCGAGATGAACCCGGAGCAGCTCTGGGAGACCACCATGGACCCGTCCAAGCGCCGGCTGCTGCGCGTCCAGATCGAGGACGACGTCGAAGCCGACTCGATCTTCACCGTCCTCATGGGCGACGAGGTCGAGCCGCGGCGCGAGTTCATCCAGATGAACGCCCTGGACGTGCGGAACCTGGATGTCTGAGCGATAGCAAATCCTAGAGAAGAACGGCCCGCCCCCGGGTGAGCCGCTCGCTGAATCTTGAGGTCTCAATGAGCGACAACGACCAGACGCTCCCCTTCGAGCAGCCGATCCCGGTCGACATCGAAGAGGAGATGAAGCGCAGCTACCTCGATTACGCGATGAGCGTGATCATCGGCCGCGCCTTGCCCGACGTGCGCGACGGCTTGAAGCCGGTGCACCGCCGGGTCCTCTACGGCATGTGGGAGTCCGGCAACCGCTCGGACCGCCCGTACAAGAAGTCGGCGCGCATCGTCGGCGACGTCATGGGTAAATACCACCCGCACGGCGACTCGGCGATCTACGACACCGTGGTCCGCATGGCCCAGGACTTCGCCATGCGCTACCCGCTGGTCGACGGCCAGGGCAACTTCGGCTCGATCGACGGCGACAACCCCGCGGCGATGCGGTACACCGAGGTGCGCCTGACCAAGCTCGCCGAGGAGATGATCCGCGAGGACATCGACAAGGAGACGGTCGACTGGGCGCCCAACTACGACGGCTCGGAAACCGAGCCGCTGGTGCTGCCGGCGCGCGTCCCCAACCTCCTGGTCAACGGCTCCTCCGGCATCGCGGTCGGCATGGCGACCAACATCCCGCCCCACAACCTGGGCGAGGTGGTCGACGCGCTGCTGCTGCTGATCGACAACCCGGACGCCACGCTCGCCGACCTGATCCAGGTGATCCCCGGCCCGGACTTCCCGACCGCCGGCTTCATCCACGGGCTCGAGGGCATCCGCTCGGCCTATACCACCGGCCGCGGCATCATCCAGGTCCGCGCCCGCGCCGAGATCGAGACCCACTCGCGCGGCGAGCGCCAGTCGATCATCGTCAACGAGATCCCCTACCAGGTGAACAAGGCGCGCCTCATCGAGCGCATGGCCGAGCTGATCCGCGAGAAGAAGATCGAAGGGGTCTCGGACCTGCGCGACGAGTCCGACCGCCACGGCATCCGCATCGTGCTCGACATCAAGCGCGGCGAGATGCCGGAGATCATCCTCAACTCGCTGTACAAGATGACCCAGATGCAGACCACCTTCGGCATGAACATGCTGGCCATCGTCGACAACCAGCCGCGGGTGCTGACGCTCAAGGAGATCCTCGGCCACTTCCTGAACCACCGGAAGACGGTGATCATCCGGCGCTCCCGCTACGACCTGCGGAAGGCCGAGGAGCGGGCCCACATCCTGGAGGGCATCCTCAAGGCGCTCGACCACCTGGACGAGGTGATCGCGACGATCCGCGCCAGCCAGACGCCGTCCGAGGCGCGCGAGAACCTGATCGGCCGCTTCGCGCTCTCCGACGTCCAGGCGCAGGCGATCCTCGACATGCGACTGCAGCGCCTGACCGGCCTGGAGCGCGAGAAGGTGGTCGAGGAGTACCGCGAGCTGATGGTCCTGATCGAGCGCCTGCGATCGATCCTCGGCTCGGACCGCCTGGTCCTCGAGGAGATCCGGCGCGAGCTCGGCGAGCTCAGGGCGGCCTATGGCGACAAGCGGCGGACGGAGATCATCCCCGAGACGCACGACATCTCGATCGAGGACATGATCGCCGACGAGCCGATGGTGATCACGGTCACCAAGTCCGGCTACGTCAAGCGCTCGCCGCTCACCCTCTACCGCGCGCAGCACCGCGGCGGCAAGGGGCGCACCGGCATGGTGACCAAGGACGACGACTTCGTCGAGCACCTCTACGTCGCCACGGCGCACAGCTACATCCTGGTCTTCACCGAGAGCGGCCGGGTGCACTGGCTCAAGGTGCACGAGATCCCGGAGACCGGCCCGGCCGCCAAGGGCAAGGCGATCGTCAACCTGCTGAACCTCGAGCCCACGGAGCGGCTCGCCACCACGGTCGCGGTGCGCGAGTTCGCCGAGGACCGCTACCTGGTCTTCGCCACCGCCAACGGTACGGTCAAGAAGACGGAGCTCGCGGCCTACGCCAACCCGCGCGTCGGCGGCATCATCGGCATCTACATCGACGAGGGGGACCGCCTGCTCTCCGTCCACGAGAGCGACGGCAAGAAGGACATCCTGATCGCCACCGTCAAGGGCTTCGCCATCCGCTTCCCCGAGAGCGACGTGCGGTCCATGGGCCGAGCGACCTATGGCGTGCGCGGCATCACGCTCCGCCCGGGGGACCGGGTGGTGAGCATGGAGGTGCTCGACCCGGACGGCGAGATCCTCTCGGTCACCGGCCGCGGCTTCGGCAAACGGACGCCGATCGACGACTACCGCAAGCAGAGCCGCGGCGGCCTCGGCATCATCAACCTCAAGGTCACGCCCAAGACCGGCGAGGTCATCGGCGCCCGGCACGTCACCGGCAGCGACGGCCTGATGCTGATCACCCAGGACGGGATGATCATCCGCATCAACGTCTCCGGCGTGCGCGTCGTCGGCCGCTCGACCCAGGGGGTCAAGCTGATGGACCTCGACGGCGAGGACCGGCTGGTCGCGGTGGCCAAGCTCGCCGAGAGCGATGAGGAGAGCCTCGTCGAAGACGGTAACGGGAGCGATGGGGGCGACGGCAACGGCTCCGATGGAGACACCGGGATCGAGGCGCAGGCCGAAGGGTTGGAGCCGGAGCTGCTGGACGAAGAGGGCCTCGACGAGGACGAAGAGGAAGACCCCGAACCCGCGCCGCCGGAAACGGTACACTGATGGACCACACGGGAGGGGCATCATGCAGTTTTTCCTCGACACCGCTGAAATGAAGGAGCTGGAGACCGGTCTCGAATGGGGCCTGGTCGACGGCGTCACCACCAATCCGTCGCTGATCGCCAAGCAGGGACGGCCGTACCTCGCCACCGTGCAGGAGATCGCGCGCCTGGTGCCGGGGCCCGTCTCGGGCGAGGTGCTGGCCGTCGACTACGACGAAATCATGGAGCAGGGGCGCCGCCTGGCGGGGCTCGCCGAGAACATCATCGTCAAGGTGCCGCTGACCCCGGCCGGCCTGCGCGCCGTGGCGACGTTCGCCAAGGAGGGGATCCGCTGCAACGTGACCCTCTGCTTCTCGCCGGCCCAGGCGCTGATCGCCGCCAAGGCGGGGGCGGCCTACATCTCGCCCTTCGTCGGCCGGCTGGACGACGTCGGCGAGGACGGCATGGAGCTGATCGAGAAGGTGGTCTCGATCTACCAGAACTACGAGTTCGACACCGAGGTGCTGGTCGCCTCGATCCGTCACCCGATCCACATCGTCCAGTCGGCCCTGCTCGGCGCCCACGTCGCCACGATGCCGTTCAAGGTACTGGAACAGCTCTACAAGCATCCGTTGACCGATATCGGCCTGGAGAAGTTCCTCTCCGACTGGAAGAAGACGGGCAAGAGCTTCGCAGAGTAGAGCGCCGGGCTGTCGTTGGAACCTGAGCTGCCCCCTGCGCTCGCGCCCGGGCGGATGTACCGCCTGGCCTGGACGCTCTATCTGTTCATGGCCCTGGGCGGGGTCCTGTGGATCGGGCTCCGCCAGGGCCGCATTCCGGTCTCCCTGTTCATCGATCCCCGGGAGTGGTGGCTCGATCTCCTGCTCGGCGTGGCGGCCGGTCTGCTGGTCCTCGGCTTCTGGGGTCTGACCGCGCGCTTCCTGCCGGTCGCCCGGCGGCTGGAGGAGCAGCTCGCCGCGGTGATGGGGCCGCTGCGCGCCTCCGACGCCTTCGCCCTGGCGGTGCTCTCCGGCTTCGCCGAGGAACTCTTCTTCCGCGGCGCGGTGCAGGGCTCCTGGGGCTTGCTCATCGCCACGGTCCTGTTCGCGCTGCTCCACAGCGGGCCGGGCCCGGCCTTCCGCTTCTGGACCCTGTTCGCGGCCGTGGCCGGCGGCCTCTTCGGCGGGCTCATGGCTTGGCGCGGCAACCTCCTCGCGCCGGTCGTGGCACACTTCCTGGTCAACGCCGTCAACCTGCGGCGCCTCACCAGCCGGCCGCGCGACTCTGCTAGACTCGCCCCCACCGAAGGAGACAAGGAGACCTAGAGAGCATGGGAAGCGATTCGCAGGACGTGCTGACGCGCATCGACGCCGAGAAAGAGACCTACCTCGAGGAGCTCAAGGACTACCTGCGCATCCCTTCGATCTCGACCGACCCGCAGTACAAGGGGGAGGTCCTGCGGGCCAGCGAGTTCCTGCTCGACAAGCTCCGCGCCGCGGGGCTCCAGGCGGAGCGGATCGAGACGGACGGGCACCCGCTGGTCTACGCCGAGTGGATGGGAGCGCCGGGCAAGCCGACCGTCCTCTTCTACGGCCATTACGACGTGCAGCCGGTCGACCCGGTCGACCTCTGGCGCCATCCGCCGTTCGAGCCGGTGGTCGAAGGAGACCGGCTGGTGGCGCGCGGCGCGACCGACGACAAGGGGCAGTCCTACACCCACGTCAAGGGTGTCGCGGCGCTGCTCGCCGAGCGCGGCTCGCTGCCGGTCAACGTCAAGTTCCTGGTCGAGGGCGAGGAGGAGGCGGGCGGCGCGTCGATCGAGAAGTACGTGCACCAGGACGGTGGCAAGAAACTCGCCTGCGACGCCGTGGTGATCTCCGACACGTCGCTCTACGCCCCCGGCCAGCCGTCGCTGATCTACGGCCTCAAGGGCATCTGCTACATGGAGGTCCGGGTCACCGGCCCGAACCGCGATCTGCACTCTGGCACCTTCGGCGGCGCGGTACAGAACCCGCTGAACGCCCTCTGCCACATCGTCTCGAAGCTGCGCGACCCCGAGACGGGCAAGATCCTGATCCCCGGCTTCTACGACGACGTGCGGCCGGTCGAGGCCTGGGAGCGCGACGAGTTCGCCAAGCTGCCGTTCGACGAGAAGGCCTACCGTGACGAGCTGGGGGTGGCCGAGCTGTCCGGCGAGGCGGGCTACTCCACCCGCGAGCGCACCTGGCTGCGGCCGACCTGCGACGTCAACGGCATCTTCGGCGGCTACATGGGCAAGGGGGCCAAGACCGTGCTCCCCTCCTGGGGCGGCGCCAAGGTCTCGATGCGTCTGGTCCCCGACCAGGACCCCGAGAAAACCGCCGAACTGTTCCGGCGCTACGTCGAGTCGGTGGCCCCCAAGGGGGTCAAGGTCGAGGTCGAGTACCTCCACGGCGGCGGGCCGGTGGTGGTCGAGGCGCAGGGACCGATCGTCGAGGCGGCGATGACCGCCATGCAGGAGGTCTGGGGGGCGCGCCCGGTGCGCATCCGCGAGGGCGGCTCGATCCCGATCGTGTCGCACTTCGCGCAGGTGCTGGAAGCCCCAGTGCTGCTGCTCGGGTTCGGCCTGAACGACGACGGCCTGCACTCCCCGAACGAAAAGTTCAACATCAGTCACTTCTACAACGGGATCCGCTCCGTGGCGCGGCTGCTGGACCGGCTGGGTGAGCTCAGCGTATGAGGAGCAAAGACCATATGGAGCGGGAGCTCAAGTTCCCGGGCGTCGAGCTCGAGAAGCTGCGCGAGCGGCTGGCCGAGCTGGAGGCGGAGCGGCGCGGGCCCGGGTCGTTCGAGGACAACTTGATCCTCGACCGCGGCGACGAGCTGCTCTCGACGGGCCGCATCCTGCGCCTGCGCACCGACGGCGCCCGCGCCCGCCTGACCCTGAAGGGCCCCATGCGCCTCGAGGGCAACCTCAAGATCCGCCAGGAGCACGAGTTCGAGGTGGAGAGCTCCGAGGAGGCGCGCTCGCTGTTCGAGAACCTCGGATACGCCGTCGTCCGGCGGTATCAGAAGGTCCGCGAGGAGTGGCAGCTCGGCGGTGTGACGATCGCCCTCGACCATACGCCGATCGGCGACTTCGCCGAGTTCGAGGGGGACCGCGCCGAGGTCGTCGCCAAGCGTTGCGGGTTCGACCCCGACAAAGCGGAGCGCCGGTCCTACCTGCGGCTGTACCAGGACTACCTCAAGCAGCACCCCGAGGCGCCTCCCGAGATGGTGTTCAAGCAGTAGGTCCGCCAACGATCCCGATCGGTCGCACCATGCAGAGCAGGCGTATCCGGGCCCTGGTGCTGGCAGCCGGGCTGGGCACCCGGCTGCGCCCGTTGACCGAGTCCGTCCCCAAGCCGCTGCTGCCGGTCGCCGGCCTGCCGATCCTCGGCCACACCCTGGCGCAGCTGGCGGCGCTCGGCTGCGAGGCGGCGGCGGTCAACCTCCACCACCTGGGTGGCCAGATCCGGCACCGTTTCGGCGACGCCTTCATGGGCATGCCGCTGACCTGGTCCGAAGAGCCCGAGCTGCTGGGGACGCTCGGGGCGCTCCATCCCCTCCGCGACTTCTTCGCGCCGGCAGACCTGGTGATGCTCGTCAACGGCGACAGCCTCTGCCGCTGGCCGTTACGGAAAATGGTCCGCCATCATCTGGCGAGCGGCGCCCGGGCGACGTTGCTGCTGACCTCGCGGCCGGAGCCGGCCGCCTTCGGCGGCGGCGTGGGCGTCGACCGCGAGGGCAGGATCCTCTCCTTCCACGCCGGCGATCCGGCGCGCGGCGCCGGGGCGAGGGGGCGGCTGACCCCGCGGCCGGACCCGGCCGCGTTCGGGGGGGGCGTGGGCATCGACCGCGAGGGCAGGATCCTCTCCTTCCACGCTGGCGACCCGGACCGCGGCGAGGTGGCGCGGCGGCATGTCTTCGCCGGCGCGCACGTGATCTCGCCGGAGCTGCTCTCCCGCGTCGGCCCCGGTCGGGCTGACATCGTGCGCGACCTCTACATCCCCCTGCTCGACGAGCCCGGCGGTGGCGGCCTCACCGCGGTCGTGACGCTGGGGCACTGGCACGACATGGGCACGCCGCAGCGGTTCCTGGAGGGCGCGCTCGACTGGGCGCGCGTGGGATGGCCGGAACGGCTCTGGCGGCGCGCCTGGATCTCGCCGGAGGCCGGGCTCGGCTCCCGGGCTTCGGTCCGGCACTCGGTGGTCGAAGCCGGCGTGCGCGTCGGCGCGGGGGCGCGCGTCGAGCGCTCGGTCCTGCTGCCCGGGGCGAACGTCGGCGCCGGCAGCGTCGTCCGCGAGTCGATCCTCGGCTTCGACGCCGCGGTGCCGCCGGGCACCTGGGTCGAGCGCCGGTTGATCACGCCGCAGCGCCAGGGCGTCTCGCCGGGGCTCGACGAGTCGGTCGTGGGCGGCTCGGTGTTCACGCCCTTCGGGCCCGAGGAGGCCACGGGATGACCCGGCCGTTCGACCTCCTGGTCTTCGACTGGGACGGCACGCTCATGGACTCGATCGGCGCCATCGTCGCCTGTACGCGGTCGGTCGCGGGGGAGCTGGGGCTCGGCGAGATCGACGAGAAGACGATCCGCGGTACGGTCGGCTTAGGGTTGCGCGAGAGCATGGACATCCTCTCCCCGGGCTGCGACGACGCGATGTACCAGCGGATCCTCGAGTGCTACCGCCGCCACTGGGTGGCGGCCTACCGCGACGAGCCGGTGCTCTTCCCCGGCACCGGCGAGATGTTGCGGGAGCTCGCGGAGAGCGGCTACCTGCTGGCGATCGCGACCGGCAAGAGCCGGCGCGGCCTCGAATACGCCCTGGAGCAGACGGGGCTGCGCGACCTCTTCCACGCCACGCGGACCGTCGACGAGGCGTTCTCCAAACCGCATCCGAAGATGCTGCTCGACCTCCTCGACGAGTTGGGGGTCGCGCCCCGCCGGGCGCTGATGATCGGCGACACGACCTACGACCTGGAGATGGCGAGGAGCGCCCATACGGCGGCGGTGGGCGTCTGCAGCGGCTCGCACTGCCGCGAGGAGCTGGCGCGGTTCGAGCCGCTCGCGTGTCTGGATCGGGTAACCGAAGTCGGGGGTTGGCTGGCCACGGTAGGGGCGGGGACGAGCCCCGCCCCTCTCCAAAAGTAAAGGGTGCCATGAATGGCGCCCCTACATCTTTTACGCCCCGGCAGATCCTGGAGGGGCGCGATTCATCGCGCCCTCTTCCGGGTTATTTCTTCCGCCACTCCGCCAGGCTGGTCTCCAGCTCCTTGACGGCGGTGTCGGGCGGCGCCTGCTGCATGGTCTTGGCCGCCGCCAGGGCCTTTTCGCCGTGCGCCACGGCGCCCTTGTGATCGTTCCGCTTGGCGAGGAGCTGCGCCTTGGCGCGCCGGTTCCAGAAGTTGTCCTCGAGGGCGATCGAAGCGTCGAGCCAGCGGCCCGCCTCGTCGAGACAGGTGTTGCTCTGGACGCAGTAGTTGGCGGCCTGGTAGGGGGTCTGCCAGCGGACGCTCGACCGGGCGGCCTCCATGACCAGCTTCGGGGTGTCCACCTCGACCGTGAACGGCACCTGGAGCTTCTCCCAGCGCAGCACCACCTGGGCCGAGTTGTCGGTTACGTCCTCGAACTCGAACCCCATTCGCTCCTCGAAGTCGGCCGCCTCGGGCTTGACCTGGATGCGCAGCGCGTCGTTCTCCGGCTTGTAGTCGAACGCCCCCCACAGCTCGGCGTCCTTGCTGAAGATCACGGTCCACTCGTTCGGCGTGGGGAGGGTCTGCAGGCCGTAGGTGCCGGCCGGCAGCTCCTTGCCGCCGATCTTCACCGGGGTGCTGAAGGTGATCGTGGTGTTCTCGTTGGCGCCGGTGCGCCAGACCTCGTTGTAGGGCACGAGCTCGCCCCAGATGGTCCGTCCCTTGACCCCGGGACGGCTGTAGTGGAGCGTCACGTCGGTGACCCCGACGGTCTGGGAGACGCTCGCCTTGGGGCTGGGGCGGGGGACCGCGAGCTGTTGCTGGGCGGCTGCGGCGTCGGCCAGGTGAAGCGCCGCGACGGTGGCCAGGACGGCCGCGGGGGTGCGAAACTTTTTCATATCGTGCTCCTCCTTCAGGAAACGTTCAAACAGGGAGAGAAGTGTAGCTATCTTCCGTAGCCCGCGTCGACCAGCGCGGGGGTCGCCTGGAGGGCCTCGGCGCGCCGCCGCGACTCTTCAGCTTCGCGCGCCTCGTCCTGGGTCGGCTCGATCCACCCCTGGAGGTTCCGCAGCACCAGGTCGGCGAGCACGCGCACGTGGTCGGGGCGGTCGTTGAGGGCCGGAATATAGCGGTAGCGCTCGCCGCCGGCGTGGAGGAAGACTTCCCGGCTCTGCTCGTCGATCTCCTCGAGGGTCTCCAGGCAGTCGGCCGAGAAGCCCGGGCAGACGACGTCGAGGTGCCGGATGCCGGCTTGCGCCATCGCCGTGATCGTCTTGTCGGTGTAGGGCTTGATCCACTCCTCCTTGCCGAACAGCGACTGGAAGCTGATCTCCCAGCGGTCGCGGGGGAGGTCCAGCTCCTCGGCGGCGAGGCGCGCGAGCTTGTGGCACTGGCAGAAATAGGGGTCGCCGGCCTCGAAATAGCGCTGCGGGATGCCGTGGAAGGAGAAGAGGAGTTTGTCCGGCCGGCCCCCTTCGTCCCAGACCTCGCGGATGCTCGCCGCGAGCGCCCGGATGTAGGCCGGGTCGTCGTGGTAGTGATGGATCGTCCGGACCTCCGGCACCCAGCGCCAGGTCGAGAGCTCGGCGGCCACGGCGTCGAACGTCGAGCCGGTGGTGACCGCCGCGTACTGGGGGTAGAGCGGCAGCACCAGGATGCGCCGGCACCCCTTGTCCGCCAGCTCGCGCAACGCCGCGCGGATCGACGGGTTGCCGTAGCGCATCCCGACCGCGAGGTGGATCCGGGGCCCGAGCTCCTCCCGGAGAGTGGCTTCGAGCGCCGCCCCCTGCCGGCGGGAGATGACGAGGAGGGGCGAGCCTTCCGCGGTCCAGACCTTCTTATAGAGGGCCGCCGACTGCCGGGGCCGGCGGGTGAGCACGAACAGGTGGAGGATCACCCACCAGAGCGCCCGCGGCAGCTCGATGACCCGGGGATCGAGCAGGAACTCGCGGAGGTAGCGCCGGAGCGCCGGGGCATCAGGTGCGTCCGGGGTACCGAGGTTGGCGAGCAGAACCCCGATCGCGGGGATCTCGCCGTGCTGGAAATCAGGCTGACCGAAGTACTTCATGGCCGGACGAGTCTACCCTCCCAAGAGCCCGAACACCTCGCCGACCTGGTCCCAGCCGATCCGCATCAGGAAGGTGTTGTTCCTGCCGTAGGACTTGATGCCGAGGATGAAGAAGCCGGGCTCGGGGTTGGTCAGGGTGTCGGCGCCGTGGGTGGTCTGGGCCAGGCAGTCGGAGCTCCCCGCGCCGAGGAGCGCCGCCGACAGCTTGATCGGGCCGCAGGTGGCGTAACACTCGTGGACCTGGAGCTGGCGGTACATCTGGTGGTCGCCGATAAAGCCGGTGAGCGACAGCACGCGGTCCACCTCGACCTCCTCGGAGCCGGCGCCGTTGCGCAGCGTCACCCGGAAACGGCCGTTCGGCCTGGCGATCGACTCGACGACCACGCCGGGCCGAGGCTCGACGGCGGGCGAGGCGCCGCCCGCCAGGGCCTGGGCTTCGGCGGCCAGGGCGGCGCGGTCGGGCAGCGGGTCGCCTTCGTGGGTGCCCCAACCCGGTTGCGGGTTGCGCAGCGCCCAGAGGACGCGGGTGCCCGGCGCCTCCCGGGCCAGCGCGGCCAGGTCGCGGACGGCGGTCTGCGCCGAATGGCCGGCGCCGGCGAGGAGCACGGTCCTGCCCGCCCAGTCGTCGGCCTCCCTGCCGAGGTCGGGGATGTGGCGCCGGATCTCGCCGTCCAGAGGCTGCTCGCCGGGGGCGGGGATGCCGGCGTCGCCCAGGCTGTTGGGGTTGCCGTAGGTGCCGGTCGCGTCGATCACGAAGTCGGCCCGCTCGACCCATTCAGCCGCTTCGGGACCGGAGCCGTCGGCGAGGAGCAGCCGGAACGGCCGCCGGCCGCGCTCGGCCGTGGCGATCTCCTCGTGCTTGAGCAGCCCCTCGCGGCCGACCGAGAGGACCCGGGTACCGAGCCGCAGGTGGGGTGCGACCTCGGGCAGGGCGGCGACCGGCTCGAGCAGCCGCCGGGCGAGCTCGTCGCCGGTCGGGCACTCGGCCCCGGAGGGGACTTCGACGCCGGCGGCTTCGAGGTGGCGGCGCATGCGCGGCGAGACGTTCAGGTCCCAGGGGGTAAAGAGCCGGACGTGGCCCCAGGAGCGGACGTTGCCGGCGACCGTGGGCGCCGCCTCGTAGACGGTGAACGGATGGCCGCTGTCGGCGGCGGCGAGGGCGGCTTCGAGCCCGGTCGGGCCGGCGCCCAGGATGGCGATGCGGGGCTTGGTCATGTCCTCATCTCCTCAAGTCTTCAGAATCGGGCCGCCGCCCTCTCGCGGGCGGGCAGGATTTCGAGACAGGTGGTCCACCAGCCGGTGAGGATGGTCTCGACGAACTCCTCGGGCAGCTTCTCGCGGCGCATCTCGGCGGCGAGCCCCTGGTGGTCGTAGGGGAGCGGCAGCAGCTCGACGCTCAATCCATCCTCCCGGGCTTCCAGCAGCGCGTACCAGACGTGGACGTTGCCGTCGTTGGCCGGCCGGCCGATCACCCCGACGTTGACCACGTCGCGGCCGGAGGGGAGCCGGCGGTGCCAGTGGAGCCCGGTGTGGGTGCAGAGCAGGCCGTCGCAGCGGTGCTGGTCGAGCAGCACCTCGAGGAACGGCACCGGCGCGGTGGAGCGGAACAGGAACTCGTTGACCCGGCGCGGCGAGCCGTGGATCAGGAGCAGCTCGCGGTCGCCGACGAGTACACGGCGCCGGCGCGGCAGCGCGCCCATCCAGGCTTTGAAGGCGGGCGAGCAGTGGCGCTCGGTGTAGCGGTACGAGATCTCGGCGAAGTGGTTGTCGCGCGGGTCGGTGTAGCCGCAGTTGCAGTCCTCGCGGCCGGAGGCGAGCGACTCCTCGTAGTTGCCCTGGATGGCGAGCACGCCCCCCTGGTCGAGCAGCGGCCGGACCTTTTCGGGGTTGGGGCCGAAGCCGCCGAGGTCGCCCAGACAGTAGACCGCCTCGGCCCCCCGCCGGGCGGCGTCCTCGAGCAGCGCCGTCAGGCCGAAGTGGTTGTTGTAGACGCCGCCGAAGACGGCGATGCGGGAGTACGGCCCCTCGACCGGCGTCGGGTCTTCGACTGTGGCGAGATAGCTCCGGGCGGCCTCCTCGCGTTCGGCCGGCGACAGCTGGAGACCCGCCGCGGCCGACGCTTCGCGGAAGCGGCCGAGCGGCACCAGGGTCTCGCCCCAGGTCGCCATGCCGCGGTGGGCGGTGAGCTTTGAGTGGTCCGACATCCGGCGCCTCAGGTGCGGCAGCTCACGCCGTAGACATGGCAGGTCCAGCAGGCGGGGTGGGACAGCTCGAACGGTCCCAGGGTGTCGGCCAGGGTCTCCCCCATCTTCGCCGTGGGCTCGTTCACCAGGATCGGGCAGACCCAGACCCCCTGATCGGTGACCATGCGGCAGGCGCTGCACTGGAGGTGGTCCCAACCCGCCTCGGAGGCTTCGCCGCCGCGCAGGCGCTGCCAGCTCTCATAGGCGCCGGTGCGCTCGGCCTCGGCGCCGATGCGGAAGACCGGCAGCACCTTGAGCCGCGGGCGCTCGACGCCCAGCTCGCGCAGCAGCCCGAAGAAGCGCGCCTTGCCGGTGTCGGTCGCCGCCTCGGCGCAGGCTTCGGTGACGGTGATCACCGGGTTGAGCCCCGCCGCCGCCAGGTTGCGGACGCCGCCCAGGATGCGCTCGAAGGTGCCGGCGCCGCGGATCGGAACGTTGGTCGCGGCGTCGTAGCCGTCGAGCGAGACGCGCAGGTCCAGCGAGTAGTCGGAGGCCCGCTCCAGCGCCTTGAGCCGAGCGCAGCGCTCAAGGTCGAGCAGCAGGCCGTTGGTCAGGACGTTGGCCGGTCCCACCTCCAGGGTCGCCGCGAGGATCGCCTCCATCTCGGGGTTGAGGAACGGCTCGCCGCCGGTGAAGTAGTACTCGCGCACGCCGAGCGCCGCGGCCTCGTCCAGATAGCGCCGGATCTCGGCGAGCGTCATGACCTCGTGCGTGTGGTTGGTCGGCGAGCAGGAGACGAAGCAGTGCGTGCAGGCGAGGTTGCACACCGTCCCGCCCACCTGGAACCAGAGGGTGTCGAGCGACTGCAGCGAGACGTGCGGCGCGTCCATGGGATGTCTCAGTAGCAGCCGCTCCCCGGGTCGCAACATGGGCCGGCCGCTTCGGTGGTGACCTGGTAGTCCTGCCCCTTGGTCTCGCGCGGATGGCGGAAGGAGGTGCGCGAGCAGTCGAAGGGCTGCGCGGCTTCGAGCGGCACCTCCTCCAACGGCGCGATGAATTCAAAGGAGCCGTGGTACGGCTCGCGCTGGTAGAGACGGAAGGTCTTGTCGCAGACCGCGTAGCGCTCTCCGCGGCGCATGCGGTGGTTGTCGTCGTCCACCACCTCGCGGAACGGCCCCTTGTAGACGACCGCCTGGCGCCTCTCCAGGCAGATCCCCTTCTTGCCCTTGAAGGCTTCGACGGTGACCGAGCGGAACTCGATGCCGGCGATCGTCCGCCAGGGCTCCCGCTGGCGCTCCAGGATGCGGATGCCGTGGAAGTCGGCCTGCTCGAACGCCTCCAGGAAACCGGTCTCGGTCATCGCTCCCGCGATGCAGCCGCTCCACAGCTCCGGGTCCTGCTGCAGCTCCGGCGGCACGGGCTCGTCGCAGACGATGTCGGAGATGACCGCCCGGCCGCCGTTCCTGAGGACGCGGTAGAGCTCGCGGAAGAGGCGCGGCTTCTCCTTGCCGTCCACCAGGTTGAGGACGCAGTTGGAGACCACTACATCGACCGACCCGTCGGCGACCAGCGGCCGGGTGCGCCGGAGGTCGTCGGCGAGGGAGGCGGCGCGCAGCAGGGCTTCGGTGCTGGTCACCGGCTGCCGCGACAGCGTCTCGTCCAGGAGGTCGGTGTCCAGCGCCAGGTCCTGGATACGGCCGCGGCGGAACTCCACGTTGGCGTAACCCAGCCGCTCGGCGACGACCGGCGCGTTGCGGCGGGCCACCTCGAGCATCTCGTCCGTCATGTCGACCCCGATCACCCGCCCCGTGGGGCCGACCACCTGGGCGGCGATGAAGCAGATTTTGCCGGTGCCGCTGCCCAGGTCGAGGACCGTCTCCCCTTGCTTCAGGTGGCGGCTCGGGTCGCCGCAGCCGTAATCCCGTTCGAGGACCTCTTCGGGGATAGCGGAGAGATACCGCGGGTCGTAGCTCACCGGGCAGCACAGGTCGGACACGGCCTCCTGGGCTCCCTGCCGGTATCGCTCCCGGACGACGCTTTCCACTTCGATCAATGCCATGAGCGGCTCCTGTCGAGAAGCGTTGATAGAGGCTGCGCCGGCGGCGCAACCGTCGTTGGCGGATGCTCTGGAGATCAGCGGGAGAGCGGAACGGGAGGGGCTCGGCCGGACGGGGCGGCCGCGAAGGCGGCGCACGGATACCCGAGGAGGACGGGGATCGTCGGGCGGCGCCGCTCGGAGAAGAGCCGGCGCAGCTCCAAGGCCAGCCGCAACCAGCGGTCCTCGCCTGGATTGCTGGCAATCCAGACCTCGAGGTCGGCCCGGCGGTCGAGGTCGGCTAGCGGCTCGAGCAAGGTGACCGGCCGTCCGGCCGCCCGGAGGACGCGGACCAGATCGCGCAGGGTGTCGCGCCGGCACCAACGGATGGCTTCGAGCCCCTCGATCGGTCGTCCGGCCGCCAGCAGGTAGAGCCCGCCGTCAGGGCTGGGACCCAGCACCACCCGGTCGGGGTCGGCGGCGAGGTGCGAAAGGGCCTCTTGGACATGACGCGCGGCGAGGCCGGGCACGTCCGTGCCGACGATCACCAGGGGCGTCGCGCCGCGCTCGAAGGAGCCGTCCGCGGCCCGCGCCAGGCGTTCCCCGAACCCGGTCCCCCGCTGCGGGACGTGGACGACCTCCCCCGGCAGCGGCAGACCCGACGGCGAGCAGACTTCCAGGCGGCAGCCGCAGGCGCGCCCCGCATCGAGGGCCGCATCGAGGCAGCTCTGGCCCAGATCGGCCTCCAGGGTGCGGAGGCCGGCCGGCAGGAGCCCGCGCCGGGCGCTCTCCCGGGTGGCGCCGAGGGTGAAGACGAGGAGGGTGGGCCTGAGGTCGCTCATCAACTGCTCGAGCTCTATACGGCGCCGGCGACATCTTTGGATGGGAAGCCGGCGTCCGGCCAGTGTATACCACCCCTGGCGGCTCTCAGCTCTTGCGCTATGATCGGGCTCCCTTGAGACGCTTCCTGCTCCTCGCCTTGCCCCTGCTGGTCCTCACGATGGCCCTGTTCCACTTCGCCCTGGAGGCTTTCGGAAGAGCGCCGGACACCGCTCCAGGGGTCGTCCTGCCGGCTTGGCTGACGCTCGGCACCTGGTGCCTGGAGGCGGTCGGGCTCGCCGCCCTGTTCCTGCTGATCCACGGCCGCGGCAACGGACGGTGGCTTTCGGGCCTGCTCACGGGATGGATCGCCTGGGTCTTCCGCGGACCGCTGCTGGTGCTCGCCGTGGTGAGCTTCGGCGGGCTGGCCCCCGGCCCCTGGTGGTCGCTGGCGTTCTCCTGGTGGATCCTCTACTCCCTCTGCGGTCTGCTCCTCGGCGGGCTGGCCGCCGCCGCCGGCCTGCAGGCGTAATCCCCGAGGAATGGACCTTACGGGCGGCGGGGTTGTTTCCGGAGGACGGAAACAGCCTGTGTTACGCTTCTTCTCACGACGACCCCCAGGTTCCCCGTTTTGAAGATCGCCGCCGTCGGGAGAGCGCTCCCTCCTCACTACTACGACCAGGAGACGCTGCTCGCCGCCCTGAGGCAGCGCTGGTCGGACCGGCATTACAACCTCGGCCGGCTGGAGCGGCTGCACAAGAACGTGCTGGTCGGCGGGCGCTACCTGGCGCTGCCGATCGAGGAGTACGGCGGCCTCACCACCTGGGGACGCGCCAACGACGCCTGGATCCGGGTCGCCCAGGATGTGGGCGCCGAGGCCGTGCTCGACGCGCTGCGGCGCTCCGGCCTCTCGGTCTCCGACGTCGACGCCCTGATCTTCGTCACCGTCACCGGCGTCGCGACGCCGTCGATCGACGCGCGGCTGATCAACCGGCTGGGCTTGCCCTCGCGCGTCAAGCGGCTGCCGATCTTCGGCCTTGGCTGCGTGGCCGGAGCGGCCGGCCTCTCTCGCGCCGCCGACTACGTGCGCGCCTACCCGGACCAGGTGGCGGTGCTGCTCTCGGTCGAGCTCTGCTCGCTGACCATGCAGCCCGAAGACCTCTCGATCCCCAACCTGATCGCCTCGGGCCTGTTCGGCGACGGCGCCGCCGCGGCCGTGGTCACCGGCAGCGATCGGCCGGCCGACGGCCCGCGCATCGTCGATACCCGTTCGGTCTTCTACCCCGATTCCGAGCGGGTGATGGGCTGGGACATCTCCGAGGCCGGCTTCAAGATCGTGCTCTCGGCGGACGTCCCGCAGGTCGTGCGCGACTTCCTGCGGCGGGACGTGGATGCCTTCCTCGCCGAGCACGGCCTCACCCCGGCCGACATCTCCTCCTGGGTCTGCCACCCGGGCGGCCCCAAGGTGCTCGAAGCCATGCAGGAGTCGCTGGACCTCCCAGACGGCGCCCTCGACGTGACCTGGAGGAGCCTGCGCGAGGTGGGGAACCTCTCCTCGACCTCGGTGCTGCTGGTGCTCCGCGACACCCTGGACGACCACCGCCCCGCTCCCGGCAGTTATGGCATGCTCCTCGCCATGGGGCCTGGGTTCTGCTCGGAGCTGGTGCTGCTCCAGTGGTAGGAACGAGAGGATGACCCTCCTCGGCATCGATACCCGCCTCCTCTACACCGGCCTGGTGGGGCTGGTGGCGGTGGCGCGGCTGGTGGAGCTGCGGATCGCGAAGCGCAACGTCCGGAATCTGCTGGCCCAGGGCGGCGTCGAGGCCGCTCCCGGGCACTATCCTGTGATGGTGCTGCTCCATACCGGGTTCCTGCTCGCCTGCCCGCTCGAGGTCTGGCTCCTCGACCGGACCTTCCGGCCGGCGCTCGCGGCGCCGATGCTGGTCCTCCTGGGGCTCGCCGCGGCCTTGCGCTCCTGGGTGATCGCCTCCTTGGACGGGCGCTGGACCACCCGCATCATCTGCCTGCCGGGGGTGCCGCCCGTCCTGGGAGGGCCTTACCGGTTCGTCCGCCACCCCAACTACCTGGCCGTGGTCACCGAAATCGCCGCGCTCCCCCTGGTTCAGGGCGCCTGGCTGACGGCCCTCGTGTTCAGCGCCGCGAACGCCTGGCTCCTGAGGGTCCGCATCCGGGCCGAGGAGGAGGCTCTGTCTCGCCTTTCCGACTACGAACCCGCTTTCGCCGGACGGCCGCGCCTGGTGCCGGGAGGGAGATGAGAGAGGGAGGATGAAAGACGAAGCGATCCTGGTCGGTATCGAGGAGGTGGCCCGCGAGCACCTGGGCTGGCAGGGGAGCCTCACCCCGGACATGCGGTTGATCGAGGATCTGCGGCTGGACTCCGTCCGCCTGCTGACCCTCGCCATGGAGGTCGAAAACCGTTTCCGCGTCTTCCTGGACGAAATCGACGAAGCCGGGATCGAGACGGTCGGCGACCTGATCGCCGCCGTGCGGAGGAAGCTCGTTGGCTGAAGATGGCTGAGACGCTGCTCGACTACCTGGAGCGGGCGGGCCGGCATCCGGAGGGGGCCGAAGGCGGCCTGCGCTTCGTGGACCGCGCCGAGCGCGCCTCCCGGCTCGGTTGGGCCGAGGTCCGCGACCGTGCCCTCGCCGTGCGCGGCGGGGTCCAGGCTCTGGGGATCGGGCGCGGCGAGCGGGTGGCACTGGTCCTCCCCACCGGCCCCGAGTTCTTCGACGCCTTCTTCGGTACGCTGCTCGCCGGCGCCGGGCCGGTGCCGCTCTATCCGCCGGTCCGCCTGGGCCGGCTCG
>JBKKAU010000779.1:0-14420 GCA_046714475.1 Thermoanaerobaculia bacterium | reverse complement strand
GCGGGGCGTCGACCCAGCCGACGGCCGCGACGCCGACCGGGCTGCCGAAGGCATCGCGGGTGACCGCCACGGCCGCTCCCGGGTCCAGCACCGCGCAGACCCGCTGCAGCAGCTCGTCGACCAGCTCCTGCTCCGGACGCTGGGCGTGGAGGGTCAGCGCCAGGTCGTACAGCGTCTCGAGCTGCAGGATGCGCCGCTTCTCGGCGAGGTTCGGCCGCGGGTCGCTCATCTCATTCATGGTAACGGCTCAGGGCGGCTGTGCAATCCATAAAAGTCCGGGGGCTCGTGGAGAGCCCCCGGATAGACCTACGACAAAAGGATGAAATGGTTTCCTAGTAGAGGTCGTTGACGGCGTTGCGGTCGTCGGTCTCGATGGTGGCCGGGCCGTTGTTGCAGTAGCTGACCGACGGGTACATGGTGGCGCCGCCGACGCTGGTATGGCCGATGCCGAGCAGGTGGCCGACCTCGTGCACCATGACGCCCTCGACGTACATCTCGCTGGAGCACGACTCGCCGAGCGAGGCCCAGGCGTACGCGGTGTTGGTCACGATGTCCGCATCGTAGATGCGGTACGTGCCGTTGCCGCGCGAGGAGTAGTAGCCGGTGAAGGTGGCCGCCAGGCAGGAGCCGGAGCAGGCGCCCTGGGGGTCGCGGAAGTTGAGCATCGGGATGCCGTCGCCCAGACGCCAGGAGGAGACCGAGCCGACGGTGGCGTTGACCACGGTGCCGGAGCCGGCGCCGTTCCAGGCGCTGGTGGATACGATGGCGTTGCGGGTGCGGGTGCGGCCGAGGTCGCCGTCGGAGACGCTCGACAGGCCGCGGTTGTCGACGATCACGTTGGGATCGCTGTCCCAGGTGCGGCGCGGGCTCAACAGCACGTAAGCGGAAAGGCTGCCGGCCACGAGACAGAGGACGAGGCCCAGAGCGATGAGGCTGATCTTCTTCATGGTCTTTTTAATCCTTTCCGGAAGGTTAGTTCGCGATACGGCCGGCGCGGTCCGCTTCGGCCCGGATCTGGCTCTTGAGAGCCGCGAGACGGAGGGTCTGCGGACGGGCGGCCGGACGGCCGTCCTTGGTCAGCAGGTTGGCTTCCAGGTCGAGGGCGGGAATCGCCAGCTCGACGCCGGATTTGTCGCGAACGATCCGGAACTGCCCCTGCTGGTAACCGGCGACGCGCTGCACGCCATCCTTCTCGGCTTCCAGGAAGAGGAGGAGCTCTTCATTGACCGTGAACTGCGGGAAGCCGTGAGCGTCGAAATAGAGGTTCCCGACCTTGCCGCCGAAGGTCTCGACCACGACGACCGACGGAACGCTGCCGAAGATCACGTCATCGACCTGCACCATCGCCTCGGTCTTGACCATCGTGCCGGAGGGATCCCAGAACGAGTTGATCTGAAGCACCCTGCCCTGCACCACCGCGGACGAGTCCCGGACCAGCGCTTTCTGGTCCATCGCCAGGAACGTCGAAGCCCCAACCGGGATCGCCGCCACCACGGCCAACAAGAGAGCCATTGACACCAGACGCTTCATGCAACCTCCTTGTCCTCCACGGACAGAAGTCAACCGCCGACTATCGGCAGTCATAGAGCGAGCTCAAAGCACCTCCGGTGACTGCGAAACCGCCTTCCAGAAGGCTACGTCTCCTTGTTGATCAAGTCTGTTGCAAATCGGGACACACCTATCCCCCCAGAAACAGACCGCCTGCATCTCCAATAGATCGGGAAGGGGCTTTGCCCCCATTTACACTGCTTGAACAACGCCTTCTACTTGGGTTGGTGCGCGAACCTGCGATCGCGTGACAGGAAAATGACGACTTTGATGGGATCTCTGTACCTGGTACTTCATTTGCAATTGGCCATAGAAGAACGCAGAGACGGGACGGCCACGCAGCGGTGAACCGTTCTCCCTTGATCTTGGCCCCGTCTCCCTCTGGTTGGGCGCGGTGGAGCCCTCCTGAGCCCTACCGCTCTCTCCGCGCTCCCTGGGCATGCCCGGGGAGCGCTCTCCCCTGATAGAGTCCCGGATCGAGGAGGCGCATCGATGAGAGAGACCCGCAATCCGGCACGCCCGCTTCTCCTCTGTCTCTTCCTCCTGACGGCCGGCGCGGCCCACGCCCAGCAGACGCCCCAGCAGGTGGTCGCGGCCTTCCACGGCGCCATGGCCAAGGGGGACACCCAGGCGATGCTCAACCTGCTCGCGCCCGACGTCGTGATCTTCGAGGCCGGAGGGGCGGAGATGAACCGCGACGAGTACCGGACCCATCACCTGGGGGCCGACGTGGCGTTCGCCCGCACGACCGAGCGCAAGGTCGTCGACAGCCAGGCGAAGACCGCGGGCAATGCCGCCTGGGTGCTGACCCGCACCACGAGCACCGGGACCTTCCAGGGCAAGCCTGTTGACAGCCGCGGCGTGGAGACGATGGTCCTCCGCAAGACTCCGCAAGGCTGGCGGATCGTCCATATCCACTGGTCTTCGGCTAGGAACTGAGCCAACAGCCCGCCCCATCCGCCTTTTGTGCGGACCACCTGATCAAGCCGCACAGAAAAGCCTCCACCTCGAAAGCGGCGATCCTTCTTTGTGCGAGCCGACTGTATCCGTTGTGCAAATTTCTCATGATTTGTGCGAACTATGGACTCTACTCGTGCGATGAGCGTCCCTCTCGCACATTGAGACTCCCTCTTCGCACAGAATAGCATCTCCTTTGTGCAAATAAATATCAAACGCGCACAATTACGCCGCAGGCAGAGAGGGGGCAAGAAGAGTTGTGCGGGGGCAACAGCCGGTACGCACAAATGGAGCCTTGCCCCGCACAAATTTCCTGAGAGTTTGCACATCGCCGCTCCCACCCCGCATTGCGGGAGCGGCGGAGATTGATCTTGAAGCGACCTGAGCCCTACCGCCGGGCGCCCGCGCGACGCTTGCGCGGCGCGGGGAGCGCCGGGCGCAGATAGCGGCCGGTGTGGCTCTCCGGAGTGGCCGCGATCTGCTCCGGCGTCCCCTCCGCGATCAGCCGCCCTCCCCCGGCGCCGCCCTCGGGACCCAGGTCGATCACCCAGTCGGCGGTCTTGATGACGTCGAGGTTGTGCTCGATCACCACCACGGTGTTGCCGAGGTCGGCCAGACGGTGGAGCAGGCTCAGCAGCTTGCCGACGTCGTCGAAGTGGAGGCCGGACGGCGGCTCGTCGAGGAGATAGAGGGTCCGCCCCGTCGAGCGCTTGCACAGCTCGCGGGAGAGCTTGACTCGTTGCGCCTCGCCGCCCGACAGCGTCGTCGCCGGCTGCCCCAGGCGGATGTAGCCGAGGCCCACCTCGCAGAGCGTCTGGAGGACGCGCTCGATCGACGGGATGTTCTTGAACAGCTCGAAGGCCTGCTCGACCGGCAGGTCCAGGATCTCGGCGATGTTCAGCCCCTTGTAGCGCACCGTCAGGGTCTCGCGGTCGTAGCGCTTGCCGCCGCAGACTTCGCAGGTGACGTAGATGTCGGGCAGGAAATGCATCTCGATCTTGATCTGCCCGTCCCCCTTGCACGCCTCGCAGCGCCCGCCCGGGACGTTGAAGCTGAAACGCCCGGGGCCGTAGCCGCGCATCCTGGCTTCAGGAGTCATCGCCATCAGGTTGCGGATCGGGTTGAAGACGTTGGTGTAGGTCGCCGGGTTCGAGCGCGGCGTGCGGCCGATCGGGCTCTGGTCGATGGCGATCACCTTGTCGAGCTGCTCGAGCCCGGTGATGCGGTCGTGCTCGCCGGGCTTGTCGGACGCGCGGTAGAAGTGCCGCGCCAGCGCCTTATAGAGGATGTCGTTGACCAGCGTGCTCTTGCCCGACCCCGAGACGCCGGTCACCACGGTGAAGGTGCCGAGCGGGATCTCGACGTCCAGGTCGCGGAGGTTGTTCTGCCGGGCGCCTTCGATGAGCAGCGGCTTGCCCCAGCCCTCGCGGCGCTTCTCGGGCACCGGCACCTCGCACTGGCCGCGCAGGTACTTGCCGGTCAGCGAGTCGGGGGCGGCCGCCACCTGCTCCGGGGTGCCCTGGGCCACGACCTCGCCGCCGTGGATGCCGGCGCCGGGACCCAGGTCGATCACCCAGTCGGCTTGGCGGATCGTGTCCTCGTCGTGCTCGACCACCAGCACCGAGTTGCCGAGGTCGCGCATCCCCTTGAGGGTGGCGAGCAGCCGGTCGTTATCGCGCTGGTGGAGGCCGATCGACGGCTCGTCGAGCACGTAGAGGACGCCCATCAGCTTGCTGCCGATCTGGGTGGCGAGCCGGATGCGCTGGCTCTCGCCGCCCGACAGCGTCGCCGACGAGCGGTCGAGCGTCAGGTAGCCGACCCCGACGTCGTCGAGGAAGCTCAGCCGGTCGCCGATCTCCTGGACGACCTTCTCGGCGATCGCCTGCTCGCGCCGGTCGAGTGACAGAGTCCCCATCCAGGCGCGGAGGTCCGCGACCGGCATCTGCGACAGCCGGTCGATCGGATAGCCGGCGACCAGCACCGCCAGCGCCTCGGGGCGCAGCCGCCGGCCGCTGCAGGACGGACAGGGTCGGACCGACATGTACTTCTCGATCTCGGCGCGGATGGCCGCCGAGTCGGTCTCCTTGTAGCGGCGCTCCAGCATGGGGACGACCCCTTCGAAGCTGCCGGTCCACTGGTAGCTCGACTTCTTGCCGTTGAGGCTGAACGTCAGCTCCTTGGCGCCGCTGCCCTGGAGGATCACCTCGCGCGCCTCGGGCGGCAGGCGCTTCCACGGCGTCGAGAGCGTGAAGCCCATGGCCTTGGCGATGGTGTCGACCATCTTCATGCGCCAGGACTTGGAGCCCTCCGGCCAGGGTGCGAGCGCGCCGGCGTCGATGGCGCGCTCGGGGTCGGGCACGACCTTGTCGACATCGACGCCCATCAGCGTCCCCAGCCCCGAGCAGGTCGGGCAGGCGCCGTAGGGGCTGTTGAAGGAGAACAGGCGCGGCGTGATCTCGGTCAAGCCGGTGCCGCAGTGGACGCAGGAGTAGCTCTGGGAGAGCGTCTCCTCGGCGGCGCCTTCGACGGCGAAGACCACCAGCCCCTCGGCCACCTTCAAGGCGGTCTCGATCGACGAAGAGAGGCGCTTCTCGATCCCCGGCTTGACCACCAGCCGGTCGATGACGAAGTCGATCGAGTGTTTCTTCTGCTTGTCGAGGGCCGGCGGCTCGCCGGCGAGCTCGATCATCTGGCCGTCGATGCGGGCGCGCAGGAAGCCTTCGCGGGCCATCTGGGCGAGTTGCTTCTTGTACTCCCCCTTCTTGCCGCGGACATAGGGCGCGTAGAGGACCATCCGGGTCCCCTCGGGCAGCTCCATGACGCGGTCGACCATCTGCTGCACGGTCTGGGGGCGGATGGTCTGGCCGCAGTTCGGGCAATGAGGGGTGCCGATCGAGGCGAAGAGCAGGCGCAGGTAGTCGTGGATCTCGGTGACGGTCCCCACGGTCGAGCGGGGGTTCTTGGACACCGACTTCTGCTCGATCGAGATGGCGGGAGACAGGCCGTCGATCGAGTCGACGTCGGGCTTCTCCATCTGCTGCAGGAACTGCCGGGCGTAGGAGGAGAGCGACTCGACATAGCGCCTCTGCCCTTCGGCGAACAGCGTGTCGAAGGCGAGGGAGGACTTGCCGGACCCCGACACGCCGGTGATGACCACCAGCCGGTTGCGCGGAATCTCGAGGGTGACGTTCTTCAGGTTGTGCTCGCGGGCACCGCGGACGACGATCGAATCCATAGGACTGGACATCCTAGCAAAGCTGACGGCGCGGGACACCCCCGGAGACGAAGGTCGTCACGCCACTGTCGCGAGAAAGGGTGATTTGGTAACGGGGAAGGGTCCGTCCACGCGGGCGAAGGCGGTCTCCCCGGCTGGTCAAACGCCGTTGCCGCCGGGGAGATTCCTTCTCCCAGAAGAGCGGAGCATTCTGGGCTCTGGAAACCGTCAGCCTAAGGGGCTGAGGATCTCCAGCCCCTCCGGCTTGAGCCTCTGAAAGTGACGCAGGTTCAGAGTCAGGAGGCGATCTGCCCGAGCTTCCTGGGCACACTGGACGATCTGGGCGTCGTAAACAGCGCCCCCCGCGGTATGGCGTTGCGCCAGGCCCTCGAGGAAGAGCCAGGCACTCCGGGCCTCGAAATCCACCAGGGTTGATGCAGTTTCGAGTCTGCCTCTGAGAAGAGAGAGCGCGTCACCGGGATTCAGCCGGTGAGGGGCGGGCAGGCGGGTCAGAACCGAGTAGGCTTCTACCAGCGCAGGGACCGGTAGAAAGACCTTCCCCTCTGCCTCAAGAGTCTTATCCAGAGCCTTGAAAGAAGCTTCGTGGTGCTCGTGCCAGGAGAGAAGAAAGGCGATCACGAGGCTCGTATCGACCGCGGTGCCGGGCATTCAGTCTTCGGACCGTGTCCGGAGTGCGTCCTGGACCTGCCGTACGGTTTCTGCCGTCAAGGGTTCAGAGGGCTCGACAGGAACGGCGACCGAGATCCTTCCCTTCGAGACGATACGCACGCGTCGCGGGACCGGCTCCAACTCGATCAAGCCGTCTCGATAGGTCACCTGGAGTTGCATACCCGGCTCTACCCCGGCCTCTCGGCGGATGTCCTCCGGCACGACCAGCCGCCCAGAAGAGTCGATGGAAACAATCGAAGTCTTGCTCATAAGAACAGCGTACCACCTGGTCGACAGGCCCGCCAAAGCGGTCGGCCCTAAGAAACCCCTTGGCTCGTTATCGGAGATGCCGGAGGCGGCATCGCCCGCCCCTCGAACAGCGCCTTCACCGAGGGCCGCGCCAGGACCAGGATGGTGAAGACCCCGAGCACCGTGCCGAAAGGCATGAAGAGGCAGAGGACAGCGGCCACCACCAGGCAGAAGTTGTAGCGCCTGTGCTCGGCGAGGTACTTGCCGGCCATGGCGGTGCAGATCGCGAGGGCCCAGCCGGCGGCGATGAAGAACCCCGCGAAGAGCACCATGAACCAGCCCATGATCATCAAGGGGAACCGCTCGGAGGGCGATTGCGACGGCTCCATCCAGCCGAGCAGCATCCCGACGCCCATGAAGAAGTGGATCAAGGGCAGGCAGGCGAACATCGCCACCAGGGCCGCCACGACGTAGTGGAAGATCGAAAGCAGCTTCAGGTGCTCCAGGTCCTGGTTCATCTCCGCTCCTTTCAGCACATCCCCCCACGATTATGCCTCTAAAGAGAAAAGGCGTGGGACCGGAGTCCCACGCCCTGGGGTAGTGCGGAGCGGGCGGTCGATCAGCGCCGGCCGCGGCGGCGGCGCGGCGGGGTGGCGCTCGGCTGGTCGTCCAGGTTGGGCACCTGCAGCAGCCAGAAGAGGTTCTTCAGGGCCAGCGGCGTGAAGATCCCCTGCGGCTGGGCCTTCCGGCCAGGCGCCGTCGAGGACGCCGACCCGGTACCGAAGATGAATGAGAACAGGTCGACCGGCGGGATCTCCGCGTCGAACTGGTCGTTGATCGCCTCGATGAACTGGTTCGCGATGAAGGCATAACCGAACGGGGTCGGGTGCACGCCGTCGAGCGAGAAGACGCCGCCCGTCAGGAAATTCTCGGTGAAGGTGATGCCGCCGACCGAGATACCGGTGTCGGCTATATGCCGCAGCAGGGCGTTGGCGTCGACGAAGGCTGCGTTCACCCGCGTCGCCTCGGCGCGGATCACGGCGTTGAAGGCCGCGACGCGCGCGTTGATGGTGGCGACCTCGCTCGCGGAGAGGACGGCGGCGTCGGAGAGCGGCTGGCCCGTGCCGTTGCCAATCCCGGGCGGGATGCCGCGGCCGGTCGCCAGCTCGGCGCTGGCGGTCAGCAGCACGTAGTCGCCGGCGGTGAGCAGGCCGTTGGGGCCGATCAGCGGCACCGGGTTGCCGTTAACGATCAACGGCTGCTGGGTCTGCGGATTGACCACGACCGGAGGCAGGGTGGTGACGAACGGGATGCTGGTGACGTCGGGGATGTTGGCGATCGCCATGTCCGCGCCGGTGCCGTCGAGGGCGTTGACGACCGCCTGGTAATCGGCGGTGAAATCGGCCGGGGAGGTGAGCGTCACGCCTTCGATGACCCGCCCGGAGAGCACCGCCGACAGGGCGTCGTTGTTGCCGGCCCAGAGGGTGACGAAGGTCGGCCGCGAGACCACCGCCTGCTGCAGCTGCGAGCCCAGGCCGCGCAGGATGGCGTCGTGGAGGCCCCCGGTCAGGGTGACGCGCACGTCGCGGATCTTGGTCCCCGGTACGGCGAGGTTGTTGTAGGGGCGCTGCAGGGTCAGGTTGGTCGGCTGGCCCTGGCCGCCGCGCTGGGCGATCAGCAGCGGCGCGAGGCTGCGCAGCTCGAGCAGGGCCGGGATGCCCGGCTCGCTGATCAGCGGCTGCTCGAAGCCGGTGGTGCGGCCGGTCGCCTGGCGGTAGATCAGGATCGGATAGCTGTTGCGCTGGACGGTCTGGACCAGGCCGCCGTTGGCGACGCCCGCGGTCAGGCTGTCGCCGACCGCGACGTAGTTGTTGAAGTTGGCGTCCCCGGTGTCGACCTGGGCGGCCGCCGGCAGGGCGGCGATCAGCAGGGCCAGACCCAGCAGGGCGGCCTTGAGCGAGGGGCGAAGCATGCGGTTTCTCCTTCTCCTTCCGCGGGGGAACATGGGTCCGGTCACCGGCCGACGGTCAAGCCGAACAGCAGGGCCTTGGTGTTGTACGTACCAAAGAAATCCCCCTCGCCTTCGAAGCTGCGGGCGCGGGTGCGCTCCTTGAAGTCGAGGTACATCAGGGCAAGGTCGACCTTCCAGGGGCCGTTGTAGCCGTAGCCGAGCGTAAAGCCGTTGCGGTCGGCGTCGGGCAGCAGGGGCGACACCGCCTGCTCGGGCTGCGGCGTCTCGTCGAAGACGTAGCCGAAGCGCCATTCGGACCCCGAGCCCGCTGTCCAGCGCAGGCCGGCGCGGTAGTTGTAGACGTCCTCCCAGTTGGAGACGATCTGCGAATCGGGCAGGTCGTTGTTGACGAAGTCGATCTCGGTGGTGTCGAAGGTGCTCCAGCCGGTCCAGTTGGCGTCGGTCTCGAGCCGCAGGTTGGGCGACAGCGCGAAGGCGAGGCCGAGGCTCGCCATGTCGGGGAACTCGATCGAGGCCTCCGCCGGCAGGTCGCGGCCGAAGGGGATGCGCGTCCGGATCAACGCGTCGAGCTGCGCGTTGCCGGTCGAGATCTGGCTCACCTCGGCGTCGCCCTCGTAGTCGATGGTCACCGGGCTGCGGTAGGAGAGGCCCCAGGAGAAGCTGTTGTTGAACCGGTGCAGGAAGCCGGCGTTCCAGCCGAAGCCCTCGCCGAACTCGGTCTTCAGGTTCAGCGCGCCGGCGTCCTGCACCTGAAAGGTGAAGGGGTTGACCACCGGGACGCGGCGGTCGAGCTCGACGTCGGAGACGCGGGCGATGGCGCCGACGCCGATGCCGAAGTTGCCGATCCGCCAGCCCAGGGTCGGGTTCAGGTCGACCGCGCGGATCGCCGCCCGGGTGCTGATGTAGCGGCCGGCGAACTGGCCGGGGTTCTGCCACTCGGTGGTGAGGCCGAACGGCGCGTAGAGGCCGAAGCCGAACTTCCAGGTGCCGTTGATGGGCGTGACGTAGTAGGCGTGCGGCAGGATCTCCCCCAGCAGCTCCTGCTCGCCCCGGGCGCCGGGCCCGGGGAAGGGGACGGCGCCCCGGAACTCGGACTCGGTGCCCTTGATGTAGGTGGCGCCGGCCTGGAAATCGCTCTGTTCGACGAATGCGAGCCCGCCCGCGTTGTGGAAGAGCAGCGACGGGTCGTCGGCCTGGGCCGTGAACGCGCCGGCCATGCCCATCGCCCGCGTACCCTGCTCGAAGATGCCGAACCCGGCCGCGCCCGCGGGGACGGCGGCGAGCACTCCCAGGGCGATGACGCTCAAGGCCCCCCGAACCAACTCTCCTCGCCTTCGCATTCTCTTTCTCTCCTCGTGTCGTCGTCTTTTTTCAAGTATGGGAGAACGGTATTCCCATGCGCCGGAGGTGTCAACGGCGCTCGATACACTGCTAGAGTAGCGCGCCGGAGGTCAACGATGCCGTTCAGCGACAGGGTGCAGGAAGAGACGTTCGACAGGCTGCGGGAGTATCTGGGGGAGCTTTTCGAGGATCCGTACCACGACCCGGAGAACGACCATTTCTACGTGCGCTACGGCACTACGGTGCTGGAGATCTCGGTCGACCCCTACGACGCCGAGGAGGCGGTGGTCACCATCATGTCCTACTGCGTCCAGGACGTGGAGATCGCCGAGGAGCTGCTGATCGGCCTGCTGGAGCTCAACCACCGGCTGACCTGCGGCTCGTTCTCGCTGGTCGAGACCGACATCTTCTTCTCCTACTCGCTGTTCGGCAAGAACCTGTCGCCGCGCGACCTGTTGCGGGGGATCACCGCGGTGGCGACGGTGGCCGACGACTACGACGACCGGATCGTGGCGAAGTACGGCGGCCAGACCGCCCTGGACAAGATCCAGGACACCGGCGGGCGGCGCCGGCGTCAGGGCCAGAGCCAGGCGGAGGATTGAGAGGGCGCGATGAATCGCGCCCTTCACCACCGGCCCCCCTTGACCGCCGCCTCGGCCTCGCGGTCGAGCTCGCGCTCCTTGATGGCCTCACGCTTGTCGAACAGCTTCTTGCCCTCGGCCAGGGCGACCTCGATCTTGATCCAATTGCCCTTGAGGTAGACCGACAGCGGGATCACGGTCTGCCCCTTGAGCTGGCTGCGGCCGAAGAGCTTGTCGACCTGGCGTTTCTGCAGCAGCAGCTTGCGGTCGCGTTCCGGCGGGTGGTTCTCGCGGTTGCCGTGGCTGTACGGGCTGATGTGCGCCCCCACCAGCCAGGCCTCGCCGTTGCGGAAGTCGATGTAGCTGTCCTTGAGCTGCACCTTGCCAGACCGGGCCGCCTTCACCTCGGTGCCGGTGAGCTGGATGCCCGCCTCGAAGGTCTCCAGGATGTGGTAGTCGTGGCGCGCCCGGCGGTTGCTCGCCAGCTCGCGCACGGCCGGTTTGCCCGTCGTCGCCATGGCGGGGAGTCTATCCCGGAACCCTCCCGGGGGTGAGGGTGCTACACTCGCGCTCTCGATGAGGGCGATCTTCGCGCTTCTCTGCCTCGTGCTCCTCGCCCCTCCGGCCGGAGCCGATGCCAGGATCACCGATCTCCAGGTCTCGTTGGACGGCACCCGGGTGCTCGCGAGCCTCAAGCTCCAGGACGCCTTCGACCGGCGGCTGACCGAACGGCTCGACAGCGGTCTGCCCACGTCCATCCTCTATCAGTTCGAGCTGCACAGCGACCGCAAGCGCTGGTACGACAACCGGCTGGAGGCCGCGACCCTGGAGGTGGTGGCGATGTACGACGCGGTGTCGCGCACCTACACCGTCCACTCCCGGCTCGACGGAGAGCTGATCGAGAGCCGCACGGTGCGGGACCGCAAAGCCCTGGAGACAGCCATGACGCAGATCGAGAGGGTCCCCGTCTTCACGCTGGAGCGACCTCCCGGCCGGCGGCGGCTGCTGATCAAGGCCCGCGCCGAGCTCGGCTCCCGGCTGCTGCTCTCGTTCATCCCCGTGACGACCACCACCGACTGGGCCGACTCCTCCAAGTTCCGGGTCCCGGCCCGCCAGCCCTGAGCCGTCATGGGCCTGCGCGCGAAGCTCCAGCGCCACCGCAAGGACCACCGCCTCATCACCGGCGGGCTCGTGGCGTTGCTGCTCGTCCTCACCGGCCTCTTCTACTGGTTCCAGCAGGGACGCGACCTCCCCTCCTACCTGGTCACCAACCGGGTGCTGCTGTTCGTCCTCTGGTACACCAACGTCGTCCTGATCCTGATCATCCTCTTCGTCCTGTTGCGCAACGTCTTCAAGCTGCTGCTCGAGCGCCGCCACCGCATCCTCGGCTCGACGTTCAAGTTCAAGCTGGTCGCCACCTACGTCGGACTGTCGCTGATCCCGGTCCTGCTGCTTTTCGCCATCGCGACCGAGCTGCTCCAGGGGTCGATCGACCGCTGGTTCAGCACGCCGGTCCGGCCGGTGCTGGAGCGCGGCAACGCGGTCGCCACCGCCCTCTTCCGGCGCATCGAGGGCACGCAGCTCCGCGACGCCTCGCGGGTGCTGCGCGAGGTCCAGGGGTACGACCTGCGGCAGCCGGCGGAGCGGCCGCGCCTGACGCGGCGCCTCGAGGAGCTGCGCCGCGAGCTCGGCCTCGACCTGCTGGCGGTCTACGAAGGGACCGAGTTCGTGCAGGCCGTGCTCAACTCGCGCGCCGGCATCCCCGACCTGCCGGAGCCGGGCCGCGACTTCCTGGAGGAGGCGGTCGAGCAGGGGCGGGCGGTGCGGACGCAGGAGCCGCCTGGCGGCCGCGGCCGGCTGGTGCTCACCGCCGTCGCGACACCTGCCGCGCCGGACCAGGCTCCGGTCGTGGTGGTCGCCGGCTCGCTGCTCGACCCGGCGCTCGCCGAGGGAAGCGAGCGGCTGATCCAGGACTTCCAGAGCTACCGCCAGCTGGAGGCGCAGAAGGACGACCTGCGGGCGAGCCACCTCCTGCTCTTCCTGATGGTGACGCTGCTCATCCTGCTCGCCTCCTCCTGGGTGGGCCTCTATCTGGCGCGCCGCGTCACCCTGCCGATCCAGGCGCTCGCCGAAGGGACCCGCCGGATCAGCGGCGGCGACCTGTCCCACCGGGTGGACGTCCAGGCCGACGACGAGCTGGGGGTGCTGGTCGAGTCGTTCAACCGCATGACCGGGGAGCTCGCCAGCAACAAGGAGCTGCTCGAGCGGGGCAACCGCGAGCTGGTCACGACCAACCAGCGCCTCGCCACAGAGCGGGCGCTGATCGCGGCGGTCGTCGAAAACGTCGCTGCCGGCGTCGTCTCGATCGACTCCGGCGGCAGGATCTTCACCTGCAACCAGGCGGCGCTCGACATGCTGCGCCAGCGCGAGGAGGAGGTCGTCGGCCGGCGGGTGGAGGAGGCCTGGAGCGACCCCGAGCGGCGCAAGCTCGCGGCGCTCCTCGCCACGGACGGCGGCCGGTTCAGCCAGGAGGTCCACCTGATGCTGGGCGGCGAGCGCAAGAGCTTCGAGGTCAAGGGGACCGCGTGGCGCGGCGGCTCGGGAGAGATCCAGGGGCGGGTGCTGGTCATCGAGGACCTGACCGAGCTGATCCAGGCGCAGCAGCTCGCGGCCTGGAACGAGGCGGCGCGCCGCATCGCGCACGAGATCAAGAACCCGCTCACCCCGATCCGGCTGGCCGCCGAGCGGCTGCTCCGGAAGCACCGGCAGGCGGACCCCGGGCTGGGCAAGTCGATCGAGGACGGGGTCGAGATCATCGTGCGCGAGGTGACGACGCTCCAGGGGATGGTCGACGAGTTCTCGCGCTACGCCCGCATGCCGCGCCCCCGCCCCGCCCAGGTCGACTTCGCCCGCCTGGTCGAGGAGACCGTCCACCTCTACCGCCACCTGAAGCCGGGCGTCGAGGTGGCGGGTGGAGTGGACGCCTCGGCCGCCCGCGCCTGGCTCGACACCGAGCAGATCAAGCGCGCCCTGATCAACCTGCTGGACAACGCCGTCGAGGCGACGGAGGCGCCCGGCCAGGTGACCGTCTCCGCCCAGGCCGGGAACGGCCACCTCGAGATCCAGGTCGCCGACACCGGGCGCGGCATCCCGCCCGCGTCCCGGGAGAAGCTCTTCCTGCCCTACTTCTCGACCAAGGGCCGCGGCACAGGCCTGGGGCTCGCCATCGTCCACCGTATCGTCACCGACCACCAGGGGACGATCCGGGTGGAGGACAATTCCCCCCGGGGGACGGTGTTCACGATCGAGCTGCCGGTCGGATAGACGTTAAGATAGAGACAATGATAGGCAGGATCGTCGGTAGCTACCGGATCGTCGAGAAGATCGGCGAAGGGGGAATGGGGGCCGTCTACCGGGCGGTCGACCAGATGCTGGACCGCGAGGCGGCGGTCAAGGCGATCCGGCCCGACCTCGCCCGCGAGCCGCAGATCGTCGAACGGTTCCGCTCCGAGGCGCGGGCGCTGGCGCGGCTCAACCACCCGGCGATCGCCACCATCTACAGCTTCTTCCACGACGGCGAGGAGCTCTTCCTCGCCATGGAGTTCGTGCGCGGCCGGACCCTTTCCCTGGTGCTGCGCGAGGATGGCGCCCTGCCCTGGCAGCGCGCCGTGCCGCTCCTCCTCTCGGCCCTGGACGGCATCGAGCAGGCGCACCGCACCGGGGTCGTCCACCGCGACCTGAAGCCCGACAACCTGATGCTCCGGCAGGACGGCTCGCTGGCCCTGGCCGACTTCGGCATTGCCAAGCAGGTCTCGATGCAGATCACCGACACCGGCGACGGCGACATCGTCGGCACGCCTTACTACCTGAGCCCGGAGCAGGCACTGGG
>JBKKAU010000778.1:0-6924 GCA_046714475.1 Thermoanaerobaculia bacterium | reverse complement strand
CGGCGCTCGCCGCGGCCGAGATCGCGGCGCGCGGCGCGCATCTGGCGGCTCTGCGCGGCCGCTTCGAAGAGGGCCTGCGGCGGCGCCTCCCGGACGTGGTCGTCCACTGCCAGGGCTCGCCGCGTCTCCCCAACACCTCGCACGTGGCGCTGCCCGGCGTCGAGGGGGAGTCGCTGATGATCCGCCTCGACCTCGCCGGCTTCGCGGTGTCGACCGGCTCGGCCTGCGCCTCGGGCACGGTCGAGCCGAGCAGGACGCTGCTCGCTGTGGGGATCTCGCCGGACGAGGCGCTCTCCTCCCTGCGCGTCAGCTTCGGCATGCCCAACCGGCCGGACGAGGTGGACGCCTTTCTGGAGGTCCTGGCGCGCGAGGTCGCCGAGCTGCGCCGGCTGTCGCCGCTGGAGGCAGTGCGATGACGGCCGCCACCCCGATCGCAGTCGCCATGAGCGGCGGCCTCGACTCGTCGGTCACCGCCTGGCTGCTGTCGCGCGGCGAGCGGCCGGTGATCGGCCTGTCCATGCTGCTCTGGGACCACTCCGGAGTGGAGGCGCACGGCCGCTGCTGCGGCGCGCTCGACCTGGGCGACGCCCGGCGCGTCGCCCAGCAGGCCGGCATCCCTCACTACACCCTGCGCATGGACCAGGAGTTCCGGCAGAAGGTGGTCGATCCCTTCGTCCAGGACTACCTGGAGGGGCGGACCCCCAGCCCCTGCGTGCGCTGCAACACCTGGATCAAGTTCGACCTGCTGCTGGAGCGGGCGCGGCGCCTGGGGGCCGACCAGGTGGCGACCGGCCACTACGCCCGCATCCTCGACGGACCCGAAGGCCCCGAGCTGCACATGGCGGCCGACCCGGACAAGGACCAGAGCTACTACCTTTTCGAGCTGACCCGGGAGCAGCTCGCCGCCTCCCAGTTCCCTCTGGGCGGCATGACCAAGCCGGAGGTGCGGGATCTCGCCCGCCGGGCCGGGCTGGCGGTCGCCGAGAAGGGGGAGAGCATGGAGGTCTGCTTCGTCCCGGGAGGCGTCCGCGAGTTCGTCGAGGCCCAGGTCGCCGAGCATCCCGAGCGCTTCCAGGGAGCCGCGCTCTCCGAGCCGGCCGTCCTGGTCGACGCGGCGGGCCAGGAGCTGGGGACGGGCCAGCCCTACTACCGCTACACCGTGGGCCAGCGCCGAGGGCTCGGGCTCGCCGCCCGCCATCCTCTCTATGTCCTGGCCGTCGAGCCGGAGGAGAACCGGGTGGTGGTCGGCGAGGAGGAGGCCCTCTTCGCCCCCGGCCTCCGTGGCGAGCGGCTGCATTGGATCAGCCCCGATCCACTCGATGAGAACGGCGAGGTCGAGGCTACGGTCAAGATCCGCTCCCGCCATCCCGGCGTCCCGGCCCGCATCCGACCTCTAGGAGACGGCGGGGTCGAGGTGCGGTTCGCCGAGCCGCAGCGCGGGATCGCCCCCGGCCAGGCGGCGGTCTTCTACCACGGCACCCGCGTCCTCGGCGGCTGCTGGATCCAGGGCCGGCTCTGACTCCCGGTCTTCGCGGTGATACCGTTCCGCTCGACAGGAGAGCGGAGGTGCCGGGTATGCTGGACGAAGAGCTGGAAAGCCTTCTGAGGGATATCGAGTCGGATCGTGTCGAGCGCAAGTCCTCGCTGTCCGACAAGACGAAGATCTGTGAGGCGATCTGTGCCTTCGCCAACGATCTCCCCGGTCACCGCCGGCCGGGGGTCTGCTTCATCGGAGTGGATGACCAGGGGCGGTGTGCGGATCTGCCCGTCACGGATCAGCTCTTGAAGACCTTGGCGGATATCCGGTCGGATGGCACGCTTCTGCCCTTCCCGACCTTGGCTGTCCAACGGAAGACAATCGCCGGCTGCGATCTGGCGGTCGTCATCGTCCAGCCGTCGGACGCTCCTCCCATACGCTTCCGGGGGCGCACCTACGTCCGTGTCGGTCCCTCGACGCGGCTTGCCACTGCCGAGGAGGAGCGACGGCTCAGCGAAAGAAGGCGGGCGGCGGACCTGCCGCTCGACATTCGGGTCGTCCCGAGCGCCTCCCTTGATGACCTGGACCTGAATCTCTTTTCCCGTACCTATCTGCCCGCGAGCCTTCCCGCCGACATCCTCGCCGAGAACCGGCGCTCAGTGGAGCAGCAACTGGCTTCATTGCGCCTCGTGACGGTCGGAGCCGAGCCCAAGCCGACCCACCTCGGCATGTTGGTGCTGGGTAGGGATCCCCGCCAGTTTCTCCCCGGAGCCTACGTGCAGTTCCTGCGCATCGACGGCGGCGAGCTCGCGGACCCGATCAAAGACCACAAAGACATCGACGGTCCGCTCATCGACCTGCTGCGGTTGCTCGACGAGGTGCTCCAGGTCAACATCTCGGTCGCCGCGGACCTGACCTCCGCACCGACCGAGATCAGCACCCCTGATTACCCGCTGGCGGCGCTCCAGCAGCTCACGCGCAACGCCGTCTTGCACCGGACCTATGAAGGGACCAACGCTCCCGTCCGGGTCACCTGGTTCAACGACAGGATCGAGATCCAGAACCCCGGAGGACCCTATGGCCAGGTGAGCCGGGAGAACTTCGGCCAGCCGGGAGTGACCGATTACCGGAATCCGCACCTCGCCGAAGCCATGAGAAACCTCGGCTACGTCCAGCGGTTCGGCGTTGGCATCCAGGTCGCCCGCAGGGAGCTGGAAAAGAATGGGAATCCTCCACTGGAGTTCGTGGTGGAAGCCGCCCATGTCCTCGCCATCGTGAGGAGAAGGCGATGAGCATCCCGGTCATCGGCTTTTTCAACAACAAGGGTGGCGTGGGCAAGACCTCTCTGGTCTATCACCTGGCTTGGATGTACCGGGACCTGGGTAAGGTCGTCGTCGCCGTGGACCTGGACCCCCAGGCGAACCTGACGGCGGCTTTCCTGGACGAGGAGCGCCTCGAAGAGCTGTGGACCGAGGACAAACGCCCGCAGACCGTCTATGGCGCGGTGCGTCCCCTCATGACAGGGGAAGGGGACATCCTGGATCCCCACCTGGAGCGCGTCTCCGACCCTGGACTGTTCTCTGATCAGCTTACGCTGCTGGTCGGAGACCTCAGGCTGTCCGGTTTCGAAGATGAGCTGGCCGATGCATGGTCGAGATGCCTGGGGGGAAACATGAGGGCCTTCCGGGTTATCTCGGCCTTCTGGCGCCTCGCGCAACGGGCCGCCAAGCGGCAGCACGCGGATCTGATCTTGATCGACCTGGGCCCCAATCTGGGCGCCATCAACCGGGCTGCCCTGATCGCCGCGGACTATGTGGTCTTTCCCCTCTCGGCGGATCTGTTTTCCATTCAGGGCTTGAGGAACCTGGGACCCACCCTGCGGCGCTGGCGTTCGGAGTGGGACAAACGTCTGGAGCAGAATACCGAAAGGGATCTGGATCTGCCGGCCGGAAGGATGGAGCCGGCCGGGTACGTGGTACTGCAGCACTCGGTCCGGTTGGACCGTCCGGTCAAGGCTTACGACCGCTGGATCGCCAGAATTCCCGAGGTGTATCGGAAAGCGGTGCTCGACCAGCCAGACTCCGCCGCTCCGAGCCTCGATCAGGACCCATACTGCCTCAAGCTGTTAAAGCACTATCGCAGCCTCATGCCCCTTGCCCAGGAGGCCAAGAAGCCCATGTTCCACCTGAAGCCGGCGGACGGCGCCATCGGGTCCCATACCGAGGCCGTCAAGAGGGTTTATGCCGATTTCCAGGACCTCGCCCATGCCATCCTCGCGCAGACGGATCTCGTCCGCACGTAGACCTACCGCAGCGGCCAGAGCATCGGCACCATCAGCATCATCACCGTAATGACCAGGAGGGTCAGCGGCAGGCCGCAGACCAGGAAGTCCCGGAACCGGTACTTGCCGGGGCCGTAGACGAGCAGGCAGGACGGCTCGAACGGGGTGATGAAGGAGAGCGAGGCCGCCAGGGTGATCAGCACGGCGAAGCTCCGCGGATCGACCCCGAGCCGCGTCGCCGTCGAGAGCGCGACCGGCAGCACGACCAGCGCCGCCGCGGCGTTGGACATCGGCTGGGTCAGCAGGATGGTGAGCACGACGAACGCCGTCATGACCATTCCCACGCCGTAGGGCGAGACCCAGCGGATCACCTGATCGGCGAGGAACTCGGCGGCGTGCGTCTCGCGCATCGCGACGCCGAACGAGGTCATGCCGGCGATCAGGATCAGCAGGCGCCAGTCGATCAGTTTGTAGGCCTCCTCCATGGTGAGGAGGCGCGTGCCGATCACCGCCAGCGCCGCCAGGAGGAAGGCGATGGGCAGCGGGATCAGCTCGAAAGACGACGCCACCACCGCCGCCAGGAAGATCCCCACCACGTAGAGCCCCTTGCGCCGCTGGGAGGGCCGGTGCTCGGTCTCCTGCAGGATCCAGAGGTCGGCGTTGTCGGCCAGCGCCTTGAACCGTTCGGGCCGCCCCTGGAGCAGCAGCACGTCGCCCATCCGCAACGGCAGGCTCGACAGCCGCGCCGCCAGCGCGTGCCCCCGGCGGTAGACGGCGATCACCGTGACGCCGAAGCGGCGCCGGAAGTCGAGCTCCCGGACGCTCCGGCCGATCAGGGCGGACTGCGGCATCAGGATCGCCTCGGCGATCTTCATGGTCTCGCTGGTCAGGTCCTCGTCGCTGAGCTTCCACTCCGGCCGGATCTCGATCCCCGCCGTCTCCCGGACCTGGAGCAGCGCCTCGCGGCTCGCCTGCACGATCAGCAGGTCCCCCTCTTCCAACTGCATGTACGGCTCGGGGTAGATCCGGCGCTCGCCGCGGTGGAGCGCCCGCACGTGGATCCCCATCTGGGCGAGGCGGACGTCGCGCAAGGCCTGGCCGGCGAGCGCCGAGCCGGGGGTGATGACGACCTCCGACAGGTACTCGCGGAAGGCGTACTCCTCCGTATAGCCGGCTTCGCCGTGCTCCGGCAGCAGCCGGTGGCCGACCAGCGTCATGTAGGCGATGCCGACGAGGCAGACGGCCACTCCGACGGGGAGGAACTCGAACATCGAGAACGGCTCGAAGCCGGCGCTCTGGAGGAAGCCGCTCGCCGCCACGTTGGTCGAGGTGCCGATCAGCGTGCAGGTACCGCCCAGCATGGAGGCGAAGGCGAGGGGGATCAGCACCTTGCTGGGGGCCAGCCTGCTCTTGCGGCAGACGCCCAGCGCGGCCGGCATGATCACCGCCGTCGTCGTCGTGTTGTTCATGAAGGCGGAGACGAAGGTGGTCACCGGCAGCACGCAGAGCAGGATCTTGGTCCGGCTGCCGCCCGCGACGCGGTAGATCATCTCCCCGAGGTGATCCAGGATCCCGCCCTTCATCAGCGCCCCCGAGAGGACGAAGATCGAGGCCAGGATGATGATGATGTCGTTCGAGAACCCCGAGAAGGCCTGCTCGACCGAGAGGATGCCGGTCAGCACCAGCACCGACAGCAGCAGCAGGGTCGTCACGTCGACCGGCAGCCACTCGAAGGCGAAGACGAGGACCACGGCGACCAGCAGGCCGAGGACCAGGAGGATGGGCAGGGTCAAGGTCATGAGAGCTCCAGAAGATCCTATGCGCAACGGCCCATCTAGTGCATACCTCTTGCCAGTATTTCTACTGGACATCCGGACGTCGAGACCTTACTCTCTCCGCGCCCGACCCCCCGCCCGAGCTTCGAGAGGACGCCATGGAAGCCCTGAAACAGCTGATCGACATCTTCCTGCATCTGGACGCGCATCTGAAGGTGATCCTGGACACCTACGGCACCTGGACCTACCTGCTGCTCTTCCTGATCGTGTTCTGCGAGACCGGGCTGGTGGTGACGCCGTTCCTGCCCGGCGACTAGCTGCTATTAGCCGCGGGCACCTTCGCCGTCACCGGGTCGCTGTCGCTCGGCTGGCTGCTCCTCCTGCTCTTCCTGGCCGCGGTCCTGGGCGACACGGTCAACTACTGGATCGGCCACTCCCTCGGGCACCGTCTGCTCGCCGCCAAGAGGTTCCGCGTCATCAAGCAGGAGCACCTGGACCGCACGCACGCGTTCTACGAGAGGTACGGCGGCAAGACCATCGTCATCGCCCGGTTCGTCCCCATCGTCCGCACCTTCGCCCCGTTCGTCGCCGGCCTGGGGCGGATGAGCTACTGGCATTTCATGAGCTACAACGTCATCGGCGGCGCCCTGTGGGTGGTGATCTGCACCGTGGCGGGCTATCTCTTCGGCGCCATCCCCATCGTGCAGGAGAACTTCTCGCTGGTGGTCCTGGCGATCATCGGCGTCTCGCTGCTGCCGGCGGTCTACGAGATCTGGCGCGAGCGCCGGCGCCGACAGGCGGCCAGCCCGCCCGAGCCGCTCGACCTGTCGTCGGATTAGCGGAAACAGGGAAGATTTTGCGTTTTTCCCGTGTTGTGACATTCTACGCGTCCACCGCGGAACGGTCCTGAGGGCCGTCGCCAAGGCGGACAGACAGATTCAGATCGATTGGGCTCACCTTGGGCCCCGAGCGGCGGCCCCCCGGCACGTCCCCGTTCTTCCTTCTATCCAGCCGGCCATACGAGAGAGGGTGCTCCCCGCCCGCGCGGGCCGCGAGCCCCCTGTCAACTCGGAGCCCTATGAACTTTACCGATTTCAACCTCCACCCTGACCTTCTGCGCGGCGTCACCGACATGGGTTTCACCCAGGCGACGCCGATCCAGATCCAGGCCATCCCGCCGGCGGTCGAAGGGCGCGACGTCCTCGCCTGCGCCATGACCGGCAGCGGCAAGACGGCGGCCTTCCTGCTGCCGATCCTGCACCGCCTGATGGACAAGCCGCGCGGCACCACCCGGGCGCTCATCGTTGCCCCCACCCGTGAGCTGGCGGCGCAGATCGCCGAGCACCTCGAGGGGCTGGCGAAGCACACCTCGCTGACCGGCGCCGCGATCT
>JBKKAU010000777.1:0-2206 GCA_046714475.1 Thermoanaerobaculia bacterium | reverse complement strand
GTCCCAGACCACCTGGTCGCGCGCCCCCGCGCCGGCCGGCGCCTCCGGGATGTGCGCGTGGGCGACCCGCGGCAGGAACAGGTCGCGCAGCTTGCGCGTGCCGCCGCGCAGCCGCTGCTTGCCCCGGTTCTTGAGCAGGAAGCCGTGATGCCAGCCGAGGTAGAGCGCTTTCGGGACCGTGCCGGCGGGCCGGCCCCAGTAGCTGGCGAGGAACAGCTCCTGGTGCCCGGGCCGGAAGATGGCGAGGCGAGAGAGGTCGCGGGCCCGCTCGTTGAGGCTCGGCGGCCGGCCCATGCGGGTCCGGTTGAGGTCGATCAGGTAGAGGGCCGCGGGCTTGCCGTCCGGCCGGCAGCGCAGCAGGACGTTGCCCACCGACAGGTCGCGGTGCCAGAAGCCGCCGTCGTGCAGCCGCCGCACCGTCCGGCCGAGCTCGGCGAGGAAGGCCTGGAAGTCGACGCGCGGGAACTCTTCGGCCTCACGGCCGGCGTTGGCGGCGCGCAGCAGGTAGCGCGCCTCCAGCACGTCGGTCAGGTGGCGGCATATATAAAAGGAAGGGCCGTCTTCGTCCGCCGACTCCAGGAGCATCACAGGCTGGGGCGTGAGCACGCCGGCGGCGGGCAGGGCCTGGGCCACCCGCCAGCTCCGCTCGGCCTTGCTGCCGCGCAGCCGCCGCTGGAGCCGGTCGCGGAGGTGGCGGTTGCGGAACTGCTTGACCACCACCTCGACCGGCCCGCCGGCCGTGTCGAGGCGCGCGACGTAGAGGTAGTTCCGCCCCCAGTGGAGGGTCTTCAGGGCGGCGGCCGGGTCGGTCAGCCGGGCGACCGCGGCGGCGAGATCGGCGACCCGGAACGCCGTCGGGTCCATCGCGCCGGTCCAGCCGGGGAGCTCAAACTTCCACGACATCGAACCGCTCGTGGTGCAGCTCGGGGTCGCTCTGCAGGAGGATGCGCACGCCGAGCGACCGCTCGAGCTCGTCGAGGATCGCCCGCTCCTCCTGCTGCAGGGCGCGCGCGATCTCCGGATGGACGCGCAGCAGCAGCTCCGACTGGCCGACCGTGCGGCCGCGCAGGTCGAGCAGCTCCTGGCGCAGATTGAGGCAGATCGTGGCGATCGACTGGATGCGGCCGTGGCCGCCGCAATAGGGGCAGGGCTGGGTGAGCAGCCGCTCCAGGTTGGTCCGGCTCCGCTTGCGGGTGATCTCGACCAGGCCGAACTCCGAGATGTTGAGCATCTTGGTCTTGGCGCGGTCCTTCCTGAGCTCGGCCTCCAGGGCGGCGAACACCTGCTCGCGGTGCTCCGGCTCGACCATGTCGATCAGGTCGATGACGATGATGCCCCCCAGGTCGCGCAGCCGGATCTGGCGCACGATCTCCTGCACCGCCTCGAGGTTGGTCTGGAGCACCGTGTCCTCGAGGTTGCTCTGGCCGACGAAGCGGCCGGTGTTGACGTCGATCGCCACCAGCGCCTCGGTCTGGTTGATGACGATGTAGCCGCCCGACTTCAACCAGACCTTGCTCTTGAGCGCCGACTCGATCTGCTCCTCGATGCCGAACTGCTGGAACAGGGTGGTCCGCTGCCGGAAGAGCTTGACCTTGCCGACCAGGGACGGCTGCACCTGGTCCAGGAACTCGACGATGCGCTCGTAGGTCTCCTCGCCGTCCACCCAGAGCACCGAGAAGTCCTGGCGCATCAGGTCGCGCACGACGCGCAGCGCCAGGTCGAGGTCCTGGTGGAGCAGGGTCGGCGCCGAGACGCGGGCCGACCGCTGGCGCACCCGGTCCCAGAGCCGCGACAGATAGACCAGGTCGCTCTCGAACTCCTCGGCGCCCTTGCCCTCGCCGACGGTGCGGACGATGAGCCCGCCGTAGGCCGGCGAGAGCTGGCCGAGGACGGCGAGCAGGCGCTCG
Organism: Thermoanaerobaculia bacterium; assembly: GCA_046714475.1. Lineage (GTDB taxonomy): Bacteria > Acidobacteriota > Thermoanaerobaculia > Multivoradales > UBA5704 > DASPJI01. Next base: position 299 of record JBKKAU010000777.1, on the reverse strand, counting down.
CGCTCGGCTTCGTCCTCGATCCGCCGCGAGACGCCGAAGTGCCGCACCGTGGGGAGCAGCACCAGGTACCGTCCGGGCAGCGTCACATGCGTACTGATCCGCGCCCCCTTATTGGGCAGCGGGTCCTTGACCACCTGGACGATGATCTCCTGGCCGGCCTTCAGGAGGTCGTCGATCGAAGGCGAGCCCTGCTGGTGGTTGGCGAGGTTCTCCTCGGAGCGGGCGTCGTCGAGCTCCAGGTCCTCCATGGCCTCGACGTCTCCGGCCACGTCGCTGACGTAGAGGAAGGCGTCGCGCTC
>JBKKAU010000776.1:0-6116 GCA_046714475.1 Thermoanaerobaculia bacterium | reverse complement strand
GCGCAGGCGCTGGACCGCCGGGCGGGGGCGGTCGGCCGGCAGGTCGAGCCGCGCCGGAAGCCCCTGGAGCCGATCCCGCCAGTGCGCCAGCTCCGCCGCCAGCAACTCGCCGGTCAGCCACCGCCGCTGCCAGCGCGCGTAGTCCGTGTACCGCACCGGCAGCTCGGGAAGCGGCGTCCCGCCATAGAGCGCCGCGAGCTCGCGCACCATGACGCCGGCCGACCAGCCGTCGCTCACGATGTGATGCATCGTCACCGCAAGCACGTGGCGCTCCTCCGAAAGACGCAGCAGGAGAGGCCGGAAAAGCGGTCCCTGGCGGAGATCGAAGGGCTGGCGGGCCTCATCCTCCAGGATTCGCAACGCCTCGGCGTCAGGAGAAGGTCCGCCCGCCGAACCTCCCCCCAGCCCCGAGACGTCGATCACCGGGAGCGGGAGCGCGGCCGGTGGACCCACGATCTGGATCGGCTCGCCACCCTCCTCATGGAACGTCGTCCGCAGCGCTTCGTGCCGCCTGGCGATCTCCTCCAGCGCACCGGCCAGGGCGGCGGGGTCGAGCCCTCCGTTGAGATGGACGGCGGCGGCGATGTTGTACGCCGGCGAGCCGGGGTCGAGACGGTCCAGGAACCAGAGGCGGCGCTGCGCGAAGGAGAGCGGGGCCGGCAGGTTGCGCTCGTCCGGGGAGGCGGGGACGATCGGCGGCAGGACGGGAGCGCCGGTCTCGCGGGCAATCCGCTCCGCCAGCTCCGCCACCGTGGGCGCTTCGAACAGAAGGCGGAGGGGGATCTCGACGCCGAGGACGCTCCGCAGACGCGACACGGCCCGGGTCGCCAGCAGGGAGTGCCCGCCCAGCTCGAAGAAGCCGTCGTGCCGCCCGACCGGACCGGCGCCGAGGATGTCGGCGAAGACCCCGGCGAGAGTCTCCTCCAGGAAACCGCGCGGCGCCTCGAAAGCCTTCTCCGTTCCCTCCAGATCGAGCCGCGACAGGGCGGCGCGGTCGACCTTGCCGTTGGGCGTCAGCGGCAGGGCGTCGAGGACGACGAACGCCGAGGGGACCAGGAACTCGGGCAGCGTCCCCCGCAGGAAGTCGCGCAGCCCGGAGGCGGTGGGCCGCTCCGGGCCGGCCGCGACGTAGGCGATCAGGCGCTTGTCGCCTGGCTCTTCGCGGACCAGCACCGCGGTCTGCCGCACCGCGGGATGGGCGGCGAGCACGGTCTCGACTTCGCCGGGCTCGACGCGGAAGCCGCGGATCTTCGCCTGCAGGACGATCCGGCCCAGAAACTCCAGCTCACCCTCCGGCCGGCGGCGGGCGAGGTCGCCCGTCCGGTAGAGGCGCGCCCCGGGCTCGGCGCCTTCGGGATCGGGGATGAAGCGCTCGGCGGTCAGGTCCGGCCGGCGGTGATAGCCGCGTGCCAGGCCGTCGCCAGCCGCGCACAGCTCCCCCGCTACGCCGACGGGCACCGGCCGCAGGGCTGCATCCAAAATGTGGACCCGCGTGTTGGCGATGGGTCGGCCCAACGGGACGGAGGTCCCGATCTCGGAGGGCGCCGTCATCGGATGGCACGAGGTGAAAGTGGTGTTTTCCGTAGGGCCGTAGCCGTTGACCAGGAGCAGTCCGGGGAGGGCGGCGAGGGCGCGCCGCGCATGCTCGGGCGAGAGCACGTCGCCGCCCGCCAGGAGCTGGCGCAACGGCCGGAGACCGGGGAGGTTCTCCTCGACCATCTGATGAAAGAGGCCGGCGGTCAGCCAAAGCGAGGTGACCTGGTGACGGATCAGCTCTTCGCCGAGATCGTGGGGAGAGAGGGGGCCGGGCGGCAGGAGGACGAGCCGCGCGCCGTGGAGCAACGCGCCCCAGATCTCCAGGGTGGAAGCGTCGAAGGAGGTCGGGGCGAGCTGCGCCCAGGTCTCGTCGGGTCCGAAACGGGCGTAGCCGGTGGACAGGACGAGGCGGGAGACGGCGCGGTGCGGGACCGTGACGGCTTTGGGACGGCCCGTGGAGCCGGAGGTGTACATCAGGTACGCCGCCGATTCCGGTCCTGTCCGGGTAGGGGCCGGGCTTGCGGGTCCTATCTGTGTAGGGGCGGGGCTCGTCCCCGCCCGGGAGGGGACAAGCCCCTCCCCTACATCGGGTTTGAGGGGATGGAGCCCCGCCGCATCCAGCAGGAGAGCGGCCCCCGAATCCTCCAGCATCCAGGTGAGCCGCTCGGCTGGATAGGCGGGATCGAGCGGTACGTAGACGCCTCCGGCCTCCAGGATCCCCAGGGTCGCGATCAGCATCTCCGGCGAACGCTCCAGGGCGAAGGCCACCGGGACCTCGGGACCGACTCCCAGGCGGCGGAGGTGCGCGGCCAGACCGCTCGCCCGCCGGGCCAGCTCGCGGTAGGTGATCTGCAGGTCGCCGGAGACGACTGCGACCGCTTCGGGCCGGCGCTCCACCTGTTCGGCGAACAGCTCGGAGAGGGTGCGGTCCCGGGGATAGACGGCCGCCGTGTCGTTCCACTCGGCGAGCTGCCGCCGCTCGGACTCGGAGAGCAGCGGCAGCTCGGAGAGACGGCGGTCCGGGTCGGCCGCGGCGCCGGCGAGCAGGGTATCGAGCCAGGCCAGCAGGCGTTGCGCGGTCGGCGCGTCGAAGAGGTTCCGGCTGTATTCGAGCGTGGCTTCGAGCCCGCCGGCCGTGGGTTCCATGAAGAGGACGAGGTCAAACTTGGCGATGCCGCCGCCCACCTCCAGCGGCCCCGCTTCGAGGCCGGGAAGGCGCCACTCCGGCCGCGGCGTGTTCTGGAGCGCGAAGACGACCTGGAAGAGCGGCGTATGCGCCAGGGCCCGCTCCGGCGCCAGCGCCTCGACCAGCTTTTCGAAGGGCAGGTCCTGGTGGGCGTAGGCGCCGAGGGTGGTCTCCCGCACCCGGACGAGCAGATCGGCGAACGACGGATCGCCGGCGAGGTCGCCGCGCAGGGCCAGGGTGTTGGCGAAGAGCCCGATCAGCGGCTCGGTCTCCACCCGCGTGCGGTTGGCGATCGGCGTGCCGACCGCGAGGTCGTCGCGGCCGGTGAGACGCAGCAGCAGGGTCTCGAAGCCCGCGAGCAGCGCCATGAACAGGGTCGCGCCGTGCCGGCGGGCGAGTTGCTCCAGGTCCATCCCCGCGGAGAGGGCCAGGCGTTCGTTGCCGGCGCGCCCGCTCGCGATCGGCGGACGGGGACGGTCGGCCGGCAGATCGAGCGCCGGGTCGAGGCCCGCGAGGTGTCCGGTCCAGTAGCGGAGCTGGGCGGCGAGCGCGTCGCCGGAGAGCTGTTGCCGTTGCCAGGCCGCGAAGTCGGCGTACTGGATGGGCAGCTCCGGGAGCGGCGAGGCCTCGTAGAGGGCCGCGAGCTCTTGCGCCAGCAGGCCGACCGACCAGCCGTCGGAGACGGTGTGGTGCAGGGTGACGAGCAAGAGGTGGTCCCATGGGTCGAGACGGACCAGGGTGGCGCGGAAGAGCGGGCCTCGGGCCAGGTCGAAGGGGCGGAGGGCCTCGTCGGCGGCGAGAGAGGGACGCGATGGGAGGCCGCTGAGATCGATCAGCGGCAGGAGAGGGTCAGGAACTGGTCCCAGAACGACGTAGGGGCGGCCTTCGGTCGATTGGAAGGTGGTGCGCAGGGCTTCGTGACGGCGGACGATTTCCTTCAAAGCCGCGTCGAGCGCCGCGATGTCGAGATCGCCCCGCAGCCTCAGCGCTCCCGCCATGTTGTAGGCGGGGCTGCCGGGCTCCAGCTGGTCGAGGAACCAGAGGCGCTCCTGGGCGAAGGAGACGGGCAGCTCGCCGGTCCTCGGAATCCGCGGGATCGGCGGCGCGGAGGCCGTGCGAGAGGCTTCGATCCGGCGCGCCAGGCCGGCGAGGGTCGGCTCCTCGAACAGCGCGAACAGCGGCAGCTCGACCCCGAACGTCCGGCCAACTCGGGACACCACCCGGGTCGCGAGCAGCGAATGCCCGCCCAGGTCGAAGAAGCGGTCCTCGCGCCCGACCGCCTCGACGCCCAGCACCTCCGCCCAGATCGCGGCGAGCCTCTCCTCCACCGGCCCGCGCGGCGGCTCGGCGCTCCTCGAGGTCCGCTCGCCGGCGAGCAGGAGCAGCGCCGCCCGGTCCACCTTGCCGTTGGGCGTCAGCGGCAGCCGTTCGAGCGCGACGAACCGGTCCGGAACGAGTTGAGCGGGCAGCTTCTCCTTCAACCAGTCCCGCAGCCCCGGATCGCCGGCCGGTCCAACGAACGCCACGAGCGATCCCTGGTGCGCCAGGACCGCCGCGTCCCGCACGGCCGGATGCGTGAGAAGCGTCGCCTCGATCTCCCCGGGCTCGATGCGGAACCCCCGGACCTTGACCTGACGGTCCAGGCGGCCGAGGTACTCCAGCCCGGTCCCTGTCCGCCGCGCCAGGTCCCCCGTCCGGTAGAGCCGCGCGCCGGGCTCTTCCGCGAACGGATCGGGCACCCACCGCTCCGCCGTCAGCTCCGGCCGGCGCAGATAGCCGCGCGCCAGCCCGCCGCCTCCGAGGCACAGCTCGCCCGGCACGCCGACCGGCTGGAGCCGCAGCTCCCGGTCGAGCACGTACGCCCGCGAACCGGCCACCGCCCGGCCGATCCCGGGCTCTTCTCCCCTCCGCACCACCTCGCCGGTCGAGTACGTCGTGTCCTCCGACGGACCGTAGAGGTTCCACAGCCGCTCGACGCCCGCCGCGTACACCCGGTCAGCCAGCGCCCGCCGCAACGGCTCGCCCGCGAGGTTGACCGTCCTGACCGAGGGAGGTAGCGGCCCCAGCTCCAGCAGGGCGGCCATGGCCGAGGGGACGGTGTTGACCAGCGTCACCTCCCCCGCCGCCGGCAGACCCGGCAGGGCCAGGGCGTCGTCCGCCAGGATCACCGTGCCGCCATGGAGCAGCGGCACGAAAATCTCGAAGACGGACAGGTCGAAGCTGACCGACGTCGAGGCGAGCACACCCGCCAGCTCGTCCTCTCCATAAGCCCGCCCCGCCCAGGCGACCAGCCGCACCGCGCTCGCATGCCCGATCGCCACCGCCTTCGGCCGCCCTGTCGATCCCGACGTATAGATGAGGTAGGCGAGACCTCTTCCTCCCCCGGTAAGAGCCCCGTGGATCCGGATCGAACGAGGCATGACGGTCGCCATCGCACCGGCGTCCTCGATCATCATCCGGACCCGCTCCTCCGGGTAGGCCGGATCGAGCGGCAGGTAGGCGGCGCCGGACTCGAGCACGCCCAGGAGGGTCACGATCAGCTCGGGCGTGCGCGGCAGCCGCACCCCCACGACCCGTTCCGGCCCGGCGCCCAGCCCGCGGAGCCGGTCCGCCAGCTCGCCGGCCCTCCGGCCAAGCTCCGCGTAGCTCAGCCGCTGCTCGCCCCAGATCAGCGCGATCCGGTCGGGCGTCGCCTTCACCCGCCGCTCGAAGCCCTCGTGGAGGGATCGCCACGGCGCCTCGACCGCCGCGCCGGCCTCTTCCAGGACCTGCCGGTGCTCTTCGGCGGTGAGCAGCGGCAGGTCCAGGGCCGGCGTCTCCGGCCGGGCGGCCAGCCCCCGCAGAAGGACTTCCAGATGACCGAGCCAGCGGTCCGCCGTGGTCCCGTCGAACAGCCCGGCGTCGTGGACCAGGGAGAAGGAGAGCCCGCCCCGTCGCTCGGCCGCGTTCAGGGTGAGGTCGAACTGCGCCGCTCTGGGCGCCAGCGGCAGCGATTCGAGGTCGAGCCCGCCGAGCCGCAGCCGCGCTCCGCCCTCCCCCAGAGCGAACCCCGCCAGCTCCTCCAGCCCGAACGGCGGCCGGTGCAAGACCAGCATGGCCCGGAACAGCGGGCTGCGCAGCCGCTCCACCAGCAGCGGCAGCGGATAGCCCTGGTGGTCGAGCGCTCCGAGCACGGCGCGGCGGGTGCGGTTCACCAGCTCCGCGAAGGACGGCCCTCCCGAGAGGTCGGCGCGCAGCACCACCGGGTTGACGAAGTAGCCGACCGTCTCGGCCGCGCCGGGGAGGCCCGAGGGACGGGCCGCGACCGGCGAGCCGACTGCCAGGTCATCCTGCCCGCTGAGGCGGGAGAGCAATGTCTGGAACGCGGCGAGGAGCACGGCGTACAGGGTGGCGC
>JBKKAU010000775.1:0-2691 GCA_046714475.1 Thermoanaerobaculia bacterium | reverse complement strand
TGCTCGTAGTAGGAGCGTGCGGTGCCGTAATCGGAGCTGTGGAAAGCGATGTCGCCAAAGCACTTGATGCAGGTTGCTTCGCCGAGCAGATGGCCGATGTGCTGAAAGCGGGAGAGCGCCTGCTCGTAGAAGGTGAGTGCAGAGTCGAATTCGTACCTTTGGAGAGAGCTGTCGCCGAGGCTCTGGATGCAGTTGGCTTCGCCGAGCAGGTCACCGACACGTTGGTAGAGGGGGATCGCCTGCTCGTAATAGGCGCGTGCGGTGGCGTGATCAAATTGATGAAGAGCGATGTCGCCGAGGCTCTGGATGCAACCGGCCTCGCCTCGCAGGTCGCCGACGCGTTGGTACAGAGGGATCGCCTGCTCATAGTAGGCGCGTGCGGTGTCGTGATCGGACTGATAGAGAGCGATCTCGCCGAGACCTTTGATGCAGTTGGCCTCAAGTTGGATTTCTCCTAAAGCAGCCGCCGACTGCTTCGCTTGCTCCAGTGGTCGGGCAGAGCCGAGCCCTGTAACTTGGAACAGCAGTCCCAGCGCCTGGGCCGCCTGGACACCCGGAACCGGGTCGGAACGCTCAAGAGCCCGCAACACCATGGCTTCCAGATTGCCCGTCTCAGGGGCAAGACGTCCGATAGCTTTAGCGCCGCCCTCTGCCCCTGCTCGGTCCCCAAGCTCTGCCAGTTGTAGATAGTGATCTACAGTCCGCCTTAGATCCTCCGGCTGCGGTGAGTGCCGGCGTTGGACGTGCTCCCGTACCGGTGCAAGAACCCTCAAACGAACATCGTGAGGGATCGCCAATCCCACTTTGCGGAGCACGGAGGCGGCTTCATCCCCTTCTCCGGGCAAAAGTTGAAGCAGATCCTCCCCTGCCACACCATCGGGGAGCAGGGCCAAGAGCGAGAGCAGCCGCCTAGCAGGCTCGGTCATTCGGGGACCTTGGGTCGAAAGGTCCAGGGAGAGCTCCAGGTTCGTCAGCCGCCCGCGGCCTCCCGCGCGCTGTAGCATCGCGGTCCGTTCGTCACGCCAACGCCGCCACAGGCTTGCAAGGTCTGGCCCCCCTTCAGCCTGATGGGCAAGCAGGGTGATAGCAAGGGGCAGCCGGTCCACAGCTTCGAGCAGCGGGTCCAGATTGGGATCGGATCGATACCGCTCTCCCGCGATCGCGAGAAAAGCATCGCGGGCAGCTTCCAGGCTCAGCGGTCCAACCCGGATGGCTTCACACCAATTCGGTCCTAGCGGACGCTGCTCGCCACGGATGGAGGCCACGAGTGGCGCTCCTTCGACGGCGCCGAGCAGCGAGAGGAACTCCTCGACAGCGGTTGTATCTCTTTCCCAAGGTGTTTCGGTGTTGTCGAGAACGAGGAGAGCCGGTGCGCGCTCCAACTCCTGGAGAAGGCGGGCTTCGGTATTTGGTCCGGGCTCCAGCCCCAGGTTGAGGGCGATCTCGCTAGCCAGGGCGTCCCTGCCTGTCGTTCCCTCGCAGCGGACGAAGTAACGGCGGTTTCCGAAGCGCTCGACAATCCTCCGATCATGGAGTGCCGCCTGCGTGAGGGTGGACTTCCCCATGCCTGGAGGGCCGAGGACCGGAACCGGTGGGGCCGGAGTCACGAGGATGGCGTCGACCAAGGCTCGGATCTCGTCGTCTCGCCCGAAGATGCGGGGCGGGGGTGGGAGGAGACGTGCACCGCTGGAAGACATGGTCGACGCCGGTGCCGATACGCCCATGGCGCTTCCCGCTGGCCGCGCTGGTTTCAGACGCCGCAGGAAGGGAGCGAGATCGGCGTGGTTCGGGCCGTAGGGGAGGACGAAGATGCGCTCTTCCGGCGGGTGCAGTTGCCGGAGTTTGTCGACCTCTGAATCCCGGCAGAGCCGGTAATGACGGTACTCGGATTCGGCGAAGACCTTGCGGGTCCACTGGAGAAAAGGCCCGAAGTTCGGATCGGCGAGCCCTTCTCCATAGCCGATGAAGAGCAGGGTACTGACGGTGCGGAGGACGCGGAGGACGTTCTGGGCGTGGGCGTTCCCCAGGATCTCCTCGTAGGAGCGGATACCGAGAATCACCGACTCGGGCTCTTTCCAGAAGCCGTGCAGGTGGAGGATCGCTTGATCATCCTTGTGGAGGACCCGCTCCACCTGGGCGCCGTCCTGCCAGGTCACGGGATCGAGACCGGTCACCTCCTTCAGAAGGCCGTCGTAGTTGGTCGTCGCAATGGGGACTTCCAGATCCCGGAGGGCTTCCAGGACGGAGCGATCCTTCAACGGGAGCGAGCCTACGGTTTCGCGCAGCCAGCGCCGGTACTCTCCACCTGACGGGGAACCCAGCTTGCTTGAGATCTTCTCCGCAGCGGAGAGCAGGTCGACCATGTCGCCTGAATGGATATCGCCCCGGACGCGGTCCTCCCAGCCAGGGGGTAGTGGCTGAGCAACGGTGAGACAGCGCTCGACGCCGCTTTCGAGGAGCCCGGTCCAGGAGGCGTGAGGGTGGTTCTGGGTGGCTCCGATCGAGACGCCCGCTCCGACGATCGCGAGGACTCGTCCCTTGGTGATCTCTTCCTTGAGGTCGGCGATCAGCGCATCGGTGGGGCTCGGGGGCATGGGCGTTTCATCAAGTATAAGGGAACGCGGCTGGATGAGAGTCCCGGAGGGGCGGGCGTGATGGTATGCCCGGGTGGGGATACCCGGCGGCGCCGGG
>JBKKAU010000774.1:0-10549 GCA_046714475.1 Thermoanaerobaculia bacterium | reverse complement strand
TAAAAAGTCTCGGTTTCTGGACTTCACGACTGGTGAGGTCCAGCGGCAAGGCGAAAATACTACCCAAGTACCCGCAAGCTTGGCGTTCTCGCCCCCTTTGACAAGGCTTTCTTTGCAACTAGCGGGTTAATCTTTCTCTAAGTCGTTCACGCTCGAGGCAAGAAACGATCTCCGAGGCCGATAGCACTCCTTCCTTTGGCGCGTTTCTGTTACCGTTCTCGCGCGCATACGGCTCAATTGAGGTGTGCCTCCAATAATCCCTGGACAGTCCTGCAAACTCCACAGCCTTCAAGGTTAGACGATTCGCTCGCCGCCTCTGCGTAGTCGCTTCGCTGTTTATTGTTCCATCCTTTGCAAGAGCCGACAGAGGCAATGATACCCTTTGGAGCCAAGCTGCGTTTATAATTTCTACTAGATCAACCTCACTTCTGTCATCTATGGATTCCTCAAGAGCGTTAGGAGGTATATCCTTGTCGAGTCTCTCGATCAAGCGGGAAAGATTCTTGTACAAGAACTCTGCCTTTACGCGCCGTCCCTCCCCTCCTAGGCCACATTCTTCCAGAAGAAACTTGGTCCCTTCCCTGACGTCAGCCTCTATCCTCTCGTAGGCCACCTTCGCTATAGGGTCTAGAAACGTTGTTGCAAAATCTTCCCGCTCCTCGCAGAGGAGTTGAACAAACTTATAGGTCTCGTTTACTCTTTTGGCCCTGTCGGTAGATTCATTCGATCCCGCGTCGCCGGTGCGTGATCTCCACCTAAAGAGCGTGTCCTCGATGGGAAAGAATGATCCCTCTGCATTAACGGCACGCAGAACCTCTCTAAGTCTCATCCGCCAAGGCGGATAAAAGTTATTCTTCGGAGATGGGGGTATGTCGTAGCCCTGCTGCATTGCCATCTCCAAGGTAGAAAACAATGCCGCCGGCCCGAAAAGGACTGCCCCCACTACATCTGACAAGAGCTCTTCTAGGGCACGTCTCCAGTATATAAGAGCCAAGTTGGTGTTCTGGGCTATCCGGCTTTTTTTGATTTGGGGCCAGAACAAAGCACCAGCCTTCGATTCCGTGAATCCATCCCGTTCCAGTTGTTTGTCGGTGACGTTCTCTATGTGGCTGACAATAGACGTCTTGAAGTCCGTCTTTCGTGGCTCGTCAAGAAAATCTCTGACGAAAAGGTGGCCTATCTCATGCCCCAAAAGGTTGTGTAATAGGATGTTCTCTCGCTCAAGTGCCGGGAATGCAATGATATGAAAGGGCGCACTCATGCGGCCCAGAACATCCCGCTCAAGGTTAATCTCTGGGAGGTAGTCCTCGAGCTCCTGCAGTGCTGTCAGATAGTATTCTCGAAGATCGTATACAACAACGCTATAATTGTAGTTCCACTTTGGGCGGAGCAGCACTTGCTTGTTAGGGGCAAGCCGGTTAACGAGACTCTCAAAAGAAGGAACGATGCCCCATGGCAGCCTGTCTGTCCTTGCGCCCTGAACATAGCGCAGATGCGCCGCCAACTCTTGGATCAAGCTATCCGTAGTGCGCAGGAGCCTTTCGTCGCTTTGGATCTGCTCCTCGTCATCCCAATCAACCTGCGAAAAGATAGCTACTGCTGCTTTAGAAAGAAAGGCGCACGCTCCGGATATAGAGTGCGCCAAATCGTAGGGTGCGTTAGATATGAAGTCGGAGGCGAGAAGGCTACCGCAGCGCTCTTGCGCCGAACGCGCCCTGGCAACGATCTCGAGGAGATAGCTCTCCAGAATCGACCGTGCAATCATGTCGATCTATCAAGCCATCGCCTGCATAGGCTCCAAGTGAACAGGGGGAGACGCCTTCTGGACATCCCTGAAAAAGAAATCTCCTAGTACACTGAAGAACTTACTGAGGCGATCAAGGCGATCTTCTGGTACGATCTCGCCATTCGAAAGCGTTAAAAGATCTTCGCGGTAAGCCTTGAACAAATCTGTAACGTCGGTTTCCTTTTCTGCGTGATTAAGAATTGCCAGTACGGAGAGGGCATGCTCATAAGCGTTCAGATCAGCTCTCGAGCCTTGCTCAAGCGGTCGTCGCTCTATTAGGAGAGATCCTTGAACTATCTCAGACAAGAGATTTGCTCCGCGGCCGAGAATTCCCCTTTCGCGCACATCGAGCGGGCTCGCTCGCCTAGCGCGGCGAACAGCCTTGCAGACCTTGGCTGCGAGCATCGCACTACGGGACGCTGCACTGACCTCTGCGAAGCTAAGATTAGCCATAGCCTTCCTCCGATATGGGCAAACGCTAAAGGTGGCCTAAGCCCCAGTTCGGCGCAACGGCAGACCAGGGAACGGAGCGCTACGCTTAGTCACGCCCTATACAGTGTAGGATAAAGGCGGCGGAAGTCTACGAAGAAATTCGATGTGGCCCAAGCGGCTGAAAGTACTCGGTCCCTTTGACGGGCTTCGACAGCCGGTGGAGCAGCTCGTCGAAGTCCTCGGGCCGCTGGGGGAAGTTCAGATGCCTGGTGTCGACCACCAGCAGCGGGGACCGCGCGTAGTAATGATAGTAGTGATTGTAGGCGTCGATCAACTCCGCCAGGTAATTTTCCGAAATCGTCTTCTCCACCGCCCGCGCGCGCTTGCGGATCCGCTCCATGCAGGTGTCGACGTCGGCGACCAGGTAGAGCACCAGGTCGGGCACCGGGATCTGCGGCTCCAGCAGCGCGTAGAGCTTGTCGAACAGCATCAGCTCGGTGTCCGACAGGTTCAGGTAGGCGAAGATCCGGTTCTTCTGGAAGGTGTAGTCGGATACCAGCATGCGGTCGAACAGCTCGCGTTGCGCGATGTCCTGTTGCTGCTTGTAGCGCGACAGCAGGAAGTAGAGCTCGGTCTGGAAGGCCGCCCCGGGCCGGTCCTGGTAGAAGTCGCCGAGGAACGGGTTGTCCGCGTCCTCCAGGATCTTCACCCCCTCGTAGCGGTGGGTGAGCATCTCGACCAGGGTGGTCTTGCCGACCCCGATGGAGCCGTCCACCGCCAGGTAGTGGAAACCGAGGGGCTCGGGTTTCAAAGCGCGGCGGCTTCTGCGGTCGCGGGAGCGGCGGCGATCGGGTTGTAGAGCGTGTCGCGCTCGACCGGCGTGAAGCCCGCGTCGCGCACGATGCGCTCGAGCTCGGGACGGCTGAGCTGCTGGCTCGTGCCGGCGCCGGCCATGTGGTAGATCCGCTCCTCGACCACCGTGCCGTCCAGGTCGTCGGCGCCGAAGCGCAGGGCGACCTGCGCCAGCTTGGGCGTGACCATTACCCAGTAGGCCTTGATGTGCGGGATGTTGTCGAGCACCAAGCGCGAGGCGGCGATGTGGCGCAGGTCGTCGCCGCCCGTGGTGTGGTACTTCAACCCCATGTAGTTGTTCTCGGGGTGATAGGCGAGCGGGATGAAGGCGTTGAAGCCGCCGGTCTCGTCCTGGAGGCTGCGCAGCCGCATCAGGTGGTCGACCTTGTGCTCCGGCCTCTCAACGTGGCCGTAGAGCATGGTGCAGTTGCTCTTGATGCCCATCCCGTGGGCGACGCGGTGGACCTCGATCCACTCGCCGGCGTCGAGCTTGCCGTCGCAGATGATCTCGCGCACCTCGGGGTGGAAGATCTCGGCGCCGCCGCCGGGCAGCGACCCCAGGCCGGCGTCGCGCATCCGCCGCAGCACCTCCGCGATCGAGATCTTCTCGCGCCTGGCGAACCAGCCGACCTCGATGGCGGTGAAGGCCTTGAGGTGGGCGTTCGGGAAGCGCGCCTTGAGTCCCCGCAGCATCTCCAGGTACCAGTCGAGCGACAGGTCCGGGTGGAGCCCGCCGACGATGTGGAACTCGGTGACCCGGTTGCCCCCCTGGTCCGCGGCGTGGGCGTACACGTCCTCGTGGCTCATCTCCCAGGCGTGGTCTTCCCCCTTCATGGCCGCGAAGCTGCAGAACTTGCAGTTGTAGGTGTAGACGCAGACGTTGGTCGGGTTGATGTGCCGGTTGATGTTGAAGTATGTGATATCGCCGTGCAGCCGGCGGCGCACCGTGTCGGCCAGCCGGCCGAGGTGGAGCAGGTGCGGGGTGGTCAGGCAGGTCAGGGCGTCGGCCTCGTCGAGGCGGACGCCGTCGCGCACCTTGGCGGCGATGTCGCGCAGGGCGCCGGGGAACGTCTCGGGACGTATCGGGTCAGGAGTCTGGAGGTGCATCACGCGCGCAGTATATCAAGGGCGGTCGCGGCGAAGAGCCAGATAGCCAGCGCCCCGTTGGCCTGGAAGAAAGCCGCGTTGAGCCGCGACAGGTCGCCGGGCCGGACCACCCAGTGCTGCCAGGCGATCAGCGCCAAACAGCCGAGCCAGCCCACCCAGAAGCCGGCGCCGAGGTCCGGATAAACCTCAGGGAGCAGCGCCAGCAGGGCGAGCATCACGACGTGCAGGGCGCCCGAGATCCACAGGGAGCCGGCCACGCCGAACCGTGCCGGGATCGAAAACAGGCCCGCCCGGCGGTCGAATTCCAGGTCCTGGAGGGCGTAGAGGACGTCGAAGCCGGCGACCCAGAGGAGGACGGCGCCGGCAAGCAGCAACGGCGTCGCCTGGACGTCGCCGCGCACGGCGATCCAGGCGCCGAGCGGCGCGCCGGCGAGCGACAGCCCGAGCACCAGGTGGGAGGCCCAGGTGAACCGCTTGGTATAGGAATAGAGGAAGAGGATGGCGAGCGCCACGGGCGACAGCGCCAGGGCCAGCGGGTTGAGCTGCCAGGCGGCGAGGACGAGGAGGGCGGCGCTCGCGGCGATGAACAGGGCGACCGCCCCGGGCGTCACGAGGCCGGCGGGCAGCGCCCGGGAGGCGGTGCGCGGGTTGGCGGCGTCGATCCGGCGGTCGACCAGCCCGTTCCACCCCATGGCGGCGCTCCGGGCGCCCACCATGGCGACGACGATCCAGAGCACCGTCCGCCACGACGGCCACCCCTCGGCCGCCAGCACCATCCCCAGGAACGCGAAGGGCAGCGCGAACACCGTATGTTCGAACTTGATCATCTCGAGCACGGTCGAGAGGGTCTTCAGGGGGCGCACGAAGGAGATTCCTATCCGGACCGCCGCTTTCTGTCAACGGTCGCTCAGGCGAGGATACGCAGGCGCGTAGGAGAGCTCCGCGGCACGGCGAAGTCGCGCAGCCGGACCAGCACGCGGCGCGAGCCCCAGGTGCCCGGGTCCCCCTGGAAACGGCCGGCGCACCGGGTGCCGCAGGAGGTGCAGGCCCCCTCGGGCGTGAGGTTCCAGTCGGACAGGACGTACCAGTCGCGGCCAACCAGGCGCTCGCCACAGCCATGGCAGTACGTGCTGCCGCCGTCCGCGTCGTGGACGTTGCCGGTGTAGGCGTAGCGCACGCCGTTGGCCAGGGCGATCCGCCGCGCTTTCTGCAGAGTCGAGGGCGGCGTCGGCGGGTGGTCCAGCATCTTCCAGTCGGGGTGGAAGGCGGTGAAGTGGACCGGCACGTCGGGACCGAGCTCGTCGACGATCCACCGCGTCATGGCGTCGAGCTCCTGGCCGGAGTCGTTCTCGCCCGGGATCAGCAGGTTGGTGATCTCGAACCAGACGTCGGTCTCGCGCTTCAAGTAGACCAGGGTGTCGAGCACGGCTCCCAGGTGGCCGCCGCAGATCTTCCTGTAGAAAGTCTCGGTGAAGGCCTTCAAGTCGACATTGGCCGCGTCCATGTGGCGGTAGAACTCGGAGCGCGGCTCGGGGCAGATCTCGCCGGCGGTCACCGTGACGGTCTTGATGCCGAGCTCGTGGCAGGCGTCGGCCACGTCCACCGCGTACTCCAGGAAGATGACCGGGTCGTTGTAGGTGAAGGCGACGCTGGCGCAGCCGAGGCGCTGGGCCGCTTGCGCGATTCTCTCGGGGCTCGCCTGGTCGGCCAGGGTATCGTTCTCGCGCGACTTGCTGATGTCCCAGTTCTGGCAGAACTTGCAGGCCAGGTTGCAGCCGGCGGTGCCGAAGGAGAGCACCGGAGTGCCGGGCAGGAAGTGGTTCAGGGGCTTCTTCTCGATCGGGTCGATGCAGAAGCCGCTCGACCTTCCATAGGTCTTGAGGACAATCTGGTCGCCCTCGCGAGCGCGTACGAAGCAGAGCCCCCGCTGCCCTTCGAGCAACTTGCAGAAGCGCGGGCAGAGGTCGCACTGGATCCGCCCGTTCTCCAGGAGATGCCAATACTTGGTGGGGACGGTGTCGTTCAGCAAGGGTACTGCCTCCTGGGGTGCTTCCAAAGTATTGAAAACACTCTGGACTTGAAGGCGCATTCCAAACACAAGGGCCGGAGGTGTGACCCCCGGCCCCGTTATCACTCCAGAGCCCGCCCTCTATCTAATAAGGACGGGCTTCTTGACCGCTCACTGGACGCTGGTCACCCACTGCTCCATGGTGCCGTTGCTGCAGCCGTGCTTGGCGTGGCCGTTGCCGAGGCCGAGCGCGTCGATGATCTGCGAGCAGGAGCAGCCGGCCGTGTCCTGGACCGTGTAGGTACGGTTCGGGGTACCGCCGTTGGGATCGACCGTGTCAAAGACCAGGTCGCCGTCCACCAGGGCCCAGTGGTTCGGGTTGAGACTGCGGGTGGGCACCCCCTCGGGGATGGTCGTGTTCAGGCAGCGGTCGTTGCAGCCGTCCGCGACGCCGTCGAAGTCGGCGTCCGCCTGGTCCGGGTTGGGCGTCGTCGGGCAGTTGTCGCAGGCGTCGCCCACGCGGTCGCCGTCCACGTCCGTCTGACCGGGGTTGGCGGTGACGCGGCAGTTGTCCGCGTCGTCAGCCGCGCCGTCGGCGTCGAAGTCGCTCATCACGAAGAGCGCCAGGCCGTCGTGGTCCGAGGTGCGCAGCGCCGTCGTGAAGTCCGGCTCGAGAGCCGCCGGGGCGTCGGCGTTGCCGCGTACGTGGTCGAGACCGCGTACGAAGGGTTCGAGGCCCTGCGAGGTCAGCGCGTGGTCGAGCGCCTGGGCGCTGCCGCCGAAGATGAACGAGTAGCGCTCGGCCGCCGGCTCCGAGAGGAGCTGGTTGACGAGGTTCGGATCGACCAGGTCGACGGCGGGCAGCAGCGCGCCGTCCGGGTCGAGGCTGCCGGTGAGCTGGCCCATCACGTCGACGTAGCCGTCGCTGAACTGGAAGGCGTTGAAGTCGCCGGTGACGATCAGACGCAGGCCCGGCTCGGCGGTCTGCAGGCTCTGGATCTGCCCCGCCAGATACTCCGTCTGCGCCTGCCGCTTGGCGCGGACGCGGTTCGCGTCGGCGGTGGTCCCTTCGATGCCGCTCAGCGAGCGCTGGTGGACGGCGATCACCGCGACCGGGAACGCCGCGCCGTTGGCGGTATAGGCGCCGCGGAGCAGCAGCGGCGGCCGGTCGTTCAAGAGGGCGGTGTTGCCGTTGAAGGTGAACGTCTCCTCCTTGCCGAGTTGGAGGACGGAGTCGACCCGGACGGTATTGCGCACCAGGAAGCCGAGGTCGATGCCGCCGATGTCGTTGCCCTCGAAGAGGTGGGCCGTGTAGACCAGCGTCGGGTCGTCGGTCTGGATCCGGGCGGCGAGGTCCTGGAGGGCGGTCAGGTTCTCGACCTCCTGGACCGCGAGGACGTCCGGAGCGCCGAGGCCGGCGCGGATCAGCAGC
Organism: Thermoanaerobaculia bacterium; assembly: GCA_046714475.1. Lineage (GTDB taxonomy): Bacteria > Acidobacteriota > Thermoanaerobaculia > Multivoradales > UBA5704 > DASPJI01. The sequence goes on along the minus strand of JBKKAU010000774.1, from coordinate 2,932 downwards.
GACGCCTTGGCGAGCCGCTCGGCGTAGCGCTGGGCGGTGGGCACCTCGTCGGAGGTCGCCGGGTCGTTGACAGTGTCGAAGAGGCGGAGCAGGTTCTGGCTGGCGACGGTGAGCTCGCCGGCCCGCCGGGCGCGCACCGGCTCCAGCGCCGGCGTGCCGGTGAAGGAGAATTCGGTCGGCCAGATCTGGTAGTTGCCGAAGGCGAAGGCGAGCGGGCCCTGGGCGACGTCGATGCGGGCGCCGCCCGGGATCAGCGCGCTGGGAAGCCCGAGCGCGTCGGGGTCGATCTCGAAGATCTCGGGGTTGCCGTCCCAGACCGCGAGGCCGGGAAGGCCGGGGTAGAGGATGCCGGGCTCGCGGAAGACCCGGTCCGGGCCGGCCACGATCGTCACGTCGCCGAAGCGGTCGGTGGGACCGGTCGCGGTGCCGTTCTCGACGCGCACGATCATCCCCTCGAAGCGCTCCAGCGCGTTGGCCGGACTGGGCTGGGAGGGGGACGGGGTGGTCGCGTCGAAGTCCACCACGTCAGGCAGCGGGCTGCCGGTCGAGTCGACGGTGACCGTCGGGCCGGTGATCTCGGTCAGGTTGAAGAACTCGGCGACGGTGCCGGTGACGTCCACCTGGTCGCCGACCTGGACGGCGGGGGTGGAGCCGGTGAAGACGTAGACGCCGTTCGAGGTCTCGGCCGAAGCGTCGGCCCGGTCGTCCGGGGTCTGGATGAAGAAGCCCTGCGGGCCGACCGCGGTGACCAGGTTGTCCAGGGTGCGGACTTTTTGGCCGACCAGCGGCGAGGCGAGGCCGGCGCCCTGGATCTCGAAGACCGCGACCTCCGGCAACGGCGGCGGGGGCGGGGGCGGCACCGCGACGCAGGCGTGGACGCCCAGGCCGTCGAAGGTGTTGGTCGCGAAGCCGTCCCAGGAAGCCGCCGGGTCGAACGGGTCGTTGGCGTTGGTATCCCCGCCACAGGAGGCCGCCTTGCGGCGCAGGGTGTTGTCGGCGGTCGAGACGAGGCCGGTGCCCCACTCGGTACCGGGGTCGAAGCCCGCCTGGCCGAGGGCGTCGATCACGACGCTGTTCTTGCGCAGCACGACCGCGTCGTCGCCGTTGAACCAGCCGGAAGAGTTGGTCTGGTCGGCGGTGGCGAGGATCTCCGCGGCCGACTGGCCGTGGGCGAGGACGAAGACGTCGCCCGCCGCGACCGTGCCGGCGAGGTTGATCGTCAACCCCGGGCTGGCGCTGCCGTTGAAGTACATCTGGACGGTGTAGCCGGTGAGGCTGACCGCGCCGCCGGTGCCGTTGAAGATCTCCAACGCCTTGTTGTTGGAGCTGCCTTCGACGTACTCGGAGAAGAAGAGGTCGGCCGGCTGCGCGGCGAGCGGAGAGGTGAAGGCCGCCAGGCAGAGCAGGACGGTGGCGGCCCAGCGCAGGCGCGCGGGGACACGCGGCAGGATCGATGTCGACATGGAGCACTCCTATGGAAGTCAGGGAGATCGGAACCGGAGGACGCTACGGTGACCCATTATAAGGGTGCGCCGTGAACTTCAAAAGGCGACAGCGTTACAGGACAGCTAAGAGTTCTAACAAAACTTAGCTGCAATGATTCCAGTGATGCAGGAGTCGCTCGAGCTTTAAGGGCTGGCGGGGGTGGTGGCCAGCGCCGCCAGCTCCGCGATCGGCCGCATCGCCCCGCCGCGTACGACGTGGCGGACCTGGCGGAGGTTCCTGACGTCGGCGGTCGGGTCGGCGGCGAGGACGACGAGGTCGGCGAGCTTGCCCTTCTCGACCGTCCCGAGGTCGGCCTGGCGGCCCATGGCGAGGGCGGCGTCGCGGGTGGCGGCGACCAGCACCTGCATCGGCGTCAGCCCGGCCGCCCGCATCGCCTCGGCCTCGGCGTAGAGGGCCGGGCCGTGCAGGGTGAGCGGGTTGCCGGCGTCGGTGCCCAGGGCGATCGGGATGCCGGCGTCCAGAACCTTCTTGAGGTTTGCCGCGGCGGTCTTCTCCTCCTGGGCGGAGTTGGAGCCGTAGCGCTCCAGCCGCTCGGCGGTGAAGACGGCGGGGAGGTCGAGCCCGGGCGTCTCAGCCAGGCGGGCGCGGGTCTCCGGGTCGACGCAGCCGTTCGGGTCGTCGATCGTGAGGGCCTGGTCGCGGGCGGCGCTCTGGAAGGCGCGGACATAGCCGCCGCGGACGGTCAGCGTCGGGCAGTAGACGGTGTTGTTCTTGCGGGCGAGCTCCAGGAACTCGGCGTCGACCGGTTGGTCCTCGACGCTGTGGACCAGCAGGTTGGCGCCGGCGCGCAACGCCGACTTGGCCTCGGCGAGGCTGGTGGCGTGGACGATCAGCGGCAGCTTGCGGCTCCGCGCCTCCGCGCCGGCCGCCTGGATCAGCGGCGCCAGCTCCGCGTCGCTCCGCTCGCCGGTGATGTACCAGACCTTGAAGGCATCGGCCCCCTGGGCGGCGAGGTAGCGCGCCCCCTGCCGGGTCGTCTCCTCATCCTTGATATAGAGGAACTGCCGCTCGCCGGGGACGTTCACCCAGTGGTCGAGCGTCGACAGCAGAGGGCCGGCGGCGGCGATCCGCGGCACGTCCGAGCGCGGCTCGGCCCAGGCGGGCAGCTCCAGCGTCCAGGGATAGCCGCCGACGTCGAACACCGCGGTCACCCCGGAGCAGAGGTAGGAGCGGCCGAAGCGCTCGGGCCGGGCGCGGAGGCCAGCCACGACCTCTTCATAAGGATGGCGGCCGCGGACGTCCAGGGCGTCGGGCCGGCCGTCCACCCAGCCGGTCTGCGAGAAGTGGACGTGGGCGTCGATCAGGCCGGGGGCGATCCAGTGGCCGGCGAGGTCGAGGACACTGCCGGCGGGCATCCCGGCCGGCACCGGACAGGCCGAGCGCGGGCCGGCGCACTCGACGCGGCCTTCCCGCAACAGCACCACGG
>JBKKAU010000773.1:0-14486 GCA_046714475.1 Thermoanaerobaculia bacterium | reverse complement strand
CCTTTTTCCGGCGGCCGGGGGATGTCGTACTTCTGTACGGCATTGGTGTCCGGCTCCCCGGTCGCTAGAACCCGCTGGTGATTGGCGCGCTGGTTGCGCGCGCCGCTGGCCTCGGTGTCGTCGGGGTTGTCCGGAAAGACCTCGAAAAGCCCACGCCCGAGGATCTCCCCGCGCTGGGTCATCGTCGCCTGCAGGTACGCGTCACTGACGGCGACGATGCGCAGCTCCGGCGTCAGGACCAGGTAGAGCCCGGGCACGGATTCGAACAGCGCCCGGAAATCGGGTGTCGGCACCGCGGTACTTGGGGCGTTGACGGTCATCGGACGCTCTCTTCCTCGGGCATACGGTATCGCCGCGGTGCGGCTTCACCGCCCCCTATGCAGGGATCGCGCCAGATTTACTCCTGAGGGAAGAGCCCTTCCAGCCGCGCCAGTTCCTCGCGCGAGTGCACGGGATGACCGCTCAGGATGCCGCTCACCGAACGGAAGGGCGCGCCGAGATGCATCCCGGTGGAGTCGATGGTCACCTGGCGGATCTCCTTGTCGTGCGGTGAGCCCCGCATCTTGAGCACCATCAGGCCGCGCTGCATCTCGCCGAACATCTCGACGTAGCGCAGCAGGATGATCGAATCGGTCAGGCTCGAAATGTGGGCTTCGGTCACGGACGTACCGCCCACCAGCGTCGGCGTGGTGTTGGTGAACAGGCCGGTGATCGACTTCTGCTTGATGAACGAGGTGAGGTCGATCACCGTCTGCCGGAACGCTTTGGGGGGCCCGACTCGCTCGAGCGCCGAGAGCGAATCGATGACCACCCGTTGCGGCGCGAACTCCTCGATCACCCGCTTGATGCGCAGCAGGTGATCCTGCAGCCCGCGCGCCTCCGGATACTCGCAGTGGACCCGCAGCACGCCATCCCGCTCCATGCTCTCGAAATCGACCCCCCAACCGGCGGCGTTGCGGACCAGCTGCTCGCGGCTCTCCTCGTAGCCGAACAGCAGGCCACGGTCTCCCTGCCTGGCGCCGCCGGCCAGGAAGTGGGTGACGGTCAGCGTCTTGCCGGTACCGGTGGCGCCGGAGACCAGGACCACGGAATCGCGGAAGAAGCCGCCGCCGCACATGGCGTCCATCTCGGGGTTGCCGGAGGTGACGCGGACATTCGAGGATCGCTGCTCCAGGGGAATGCCGGTGAGCGGGATCACGACCAGGCCGCGGTCGGCCTCGATCACGAACGGATGCTCCCCCTTCTGGTGGTCCGTGCCGCGGAACTTGAGCAGCTCCACCGTGCGCCGCCTCTGCTCCTCCTCGAGCACGTTGCGAAAGATCACCACGTTGTCGGCGATAAACTCCTCGACGCCGTAACGGCCGACCGCGCCGTACTCCTCGGTGCGCTCGGCGGTGAGCACCGCGGTAACGCCCATCTGCCGGGCGGCGCGGGCAATACGGAACAGCTCGTTACGGACGATGGAGGAGTCCTGGAATTGTGAAAAGACGGCGGAGAGAGAGTCGATCACCAGCCGCCGTGCGCCGGTGCGGTCGACCGCCCCCTGGATCCGCGCCATCGCACCGCCGAGGTCATAGTCGCCGGCCTCGATGATCTCCTCCTCAGGATGGGGCGAGGCGTCCACGAATGCCCACTTCCCCTCCTCTTCCCAGCCGGCGAGATCCCAGCCGAAGCTCGCGACGTTGCGGCGGATGTCCTCGGGGCTCTCCTCGAAAGTGACGAAGACCCCGTTCTCGCCGAGCTCGGTAATGCCACGGGCGAGGAACTGCACGGCAAAGATCGTCTTGCCGCTTCCCGAGCTGCCGGAGACAAGCGTCGAACGGTTGGCGGGCAGGCCGCCGTAGGTGAGATTGTCGAAGCCAGGAATGCCGGTCAACACCTTGGCCGGTGGGAGCGCCCGCGCGTTCATGGACCCCTCCTTCGTCACGGGTTCTCCTCCTCCTGCACGCGCTCATTGCGCGGCCGCACGTCGAGTCCCAGCAGCACTTTGTCACGATTGGACAGGTCCCCGATGACCCGTCGCAGCGGCGGCGGCAGCTGCTTGACCAGCGTCGGCGTGGCCAGGATCCGGTCGTTCTCTGCCAGCTGCGGGTGCTCGAGGACGTCGATGATCTCGATCTCGTAACACCCGTCGAGCTCCTCTTTGCAGAGGCGGCGGAGGTTGGCGATGGCGCGCTCGGCCCGCGGTGAGCGGCCGGTAACGTAGAGCTTCAACAGGTAACTCTTCGGATCGTCCTTCTCCTGGCGCTCGTCGTTCAATGTGCCCCCGGTCGCGGGCCGCTCGGCCACCCGTCGCGATAGAAAGTAACCAAGTATCCCATGAGCTCGAGCAGCCGGACGCGACCTTCCGCCAGGTAGAGCTTCATGCGTTGCGGTCCATGCTCGGCCTCCCGCTGTTTCATGGCGGCGGCATGCAACTCGACGACGTCGCGCGGCCCGGCGCGCAGCTCAGCCGCTACGCTGGCCAGCCGCTGCAGCCGCTGCTCAAGCGGCATCGACCGCTGCTGCAGGATCTGCTCTACGGCACGGTCCAGGATCTCCCCGTAATCGCGCGCCAGCTCGGCGAAACGCTCCGGGAAGGCGGCCCGCAGCGGTGCTGGACGGCTGCTCGCTCCGCCGCCGAGCGAAGGCGGCCACTCCGCATGGTAGTTGGCAAGCACCGCCCGCACCCGTGCCACCTCCACGGCGTGGCGCAGCGAGCGCACGGCGAGGGTGCCGTAAAGCCGCTCGGCGACCAGGTAATCGGCGGCGCCGAGCTGCACGGCCTTGACGGCCAGCGGCTCGTCCTCGGCGGCGCAGAGCACGACGACGGGCAGGGCGGGGGCTTCGGCGCGGATCGTCACCAGGGGCCCGAGCCCCTGGTCCAGCGGCGAGATGGGCAGCAGCACGACATCGGTGTCCTTGGCAGCCAGCCGTTCGAGGGTCTCCTCCAGGCCGGAGGCGCGCGCGAGCGCGAACCGTCCGCGCTCCGACGAGCCTTCGAGCGCCGTCGCGAGTTGGGAAGTCACCCCTCCGTCCATGTCGACAACGAGCACGCGGAGAGGACTCTCCAGGTCCAGGGCGACCGCGGTGCGTTCGTCGGGCAAATCCATGATGGGCGTGGCGTTCTTCAGAGTTTCTCCGCCAGGCGTTCCACCTCTTCGATGAAGCGCGATGGCGCAACGGGTTTGATCAGGTAGCCGGCGCAGCCAAGATCCCGCGCCCGCTGGCGATCCTCGTCGAGCGCATGGCCGGTCACCAGCAGAACCGGCACGCCGCGCGTGCGCTGGTCGAGCTTGAGGCGCCGCGTCATCTCCCAGCCATCGACGCCAGGGATCGAGATGTCGACGACGACCAAGCAGGGAAGAGCGCCGACGACCATCCGCAACGCCTGCTCGCCGTCGCTGGCTTCGTGCACGCTCCAGCCGGCGTGCTCGAGCAGCATCCGATAGGCATGCCGCGTCTCCGCATCGTCCTCGACGAGCAGGATCGGCCCCCGCGCTCCGCTGCCCATGACACGTCCTCCCGAGGGAGGGAGTGTAGCATCCGGCTTACCCACCTACTTGCCGCCTGTCGCGGCCGCTGCCGGCATGCTCTTGCGTGCCCGGGCGGCGCGCGACTGGTGGATCTGGTGGAGCAGGTCGTAGATCACCAGCTCGTGCGCCCGGGCGGCCGAGCGGATCATGCGGTTGACGTGCATGTGGACGAAGCTCGGGGAGAGCCCGAGCCGGGTGTCGGTCAGACGTCCCTCGGTCTCCAGACGTCCGAGCTCGGCCATGAGCGGCGCCATCCTCTGGGAGCGCTGCCGCAGGACCGCCAGGCCGGGCTCCAGCGGGCTCGACTCGTCGTTGGCCGGGTCGAGCAGCGCCTCCAGGCCCTTGCGCTCGGCGCGGAACTTCTGGTCGAGCTGTACCCGCAGCCCCTTGCCGCCCCCGAATTCGCGCCCGAACGACAGCCCGAGGTTGCCGAGAACCTGGACCTTCGCCGCGGCGTCGAGCCCCAGGTCGTCGAGCAGCATGTCGGTGCCGCGCAGCGCCAGCCGCCACCGCGCGTCGGTCCCTTCGTCCCCTTCGATCATCTCCAGGATGGCGAGGACCGCTTCGCTGTCGATCTGGAAGATGCGCTCGGCGAGCGGCATCCCCTCGTGCCCGCCGTAGCGCTCGACCTCGCGCTGGTAGGTGTCGAGCTGCACCTGCCAGAGCCTGCCGTCGTCGAGCATCGGCGCCGTCGCCGACAGCAGGGCCGGCAGGACGCGGGAGTGGAGCGTCGCCGGATCGCCGTGGAAGCGGAGGCGCACGTGCCAGTTGGGGTCGCCGTAGCGGATGAAGAACCAGCCGTCGGCCGCGCCCGACGCCAGGCTCTCGTGGACCACCGGCGCCACCGCTTCACGGAGCACCCGGTCGGCGGTGGAGCTGCCGGTGTAGAGCTTGAGATAGAGCCACTCAGAGCCGGGCGGGAAGGTCCGCCGGAACGGCGCCGCGGCCGCCGGCGTCCCCTTCTCCTGCCGCTCTTCACGGACCGCCGGGCGTTGCGCGCGCACGAACGGGACCACCAGCTCGTGGACGAACCGCCCCTCCGGGCCGTGGGCGCAGAGCTGGTCGGGCTCCGGGAAGAACTCGAAGAGACGGGCGCGGTCCCGCCCCTTGATGACGTCGATGAAGGTGTCGACCGAGAGCGCGTTGTCGAGGTCGACCAGCAACTCGTTGTCGCCGTCGGCCAGGGCCACGAGGCGGGGCAGCCCGCGGTCGGCTCTCCATTCGTGGACGGCGGCGAAACGCGCCGCCCCCTCCGCCTTGCCGAGCTTTTCGATCTCCGGGGCGGTCATCCACCAGCCGGCGCGGGAGAGGACGGCCCGTCCGGCGGTGACGCGGGGTAGGAACGGCGCCGCTTCCAGGGGTCCCCAGCTCCAGCTCAAGCCCCCGATCACCCCCTGGCCCTGCAGCATGCAGAGGAAACGGTACGTACCGAGGCTCCCGGTCCAGAAGTTGTGGGCGCTGGTCAGCGCGGGAAGGATCTCGCGGCCGAGCCGGGCCGAGCGCAGGACGATGCGGTTGCCCTGCGCCGTGACGAGCAGGTCGGTCACCGGGATCTGCCGCTCGACCGGGGCGCCGGAGCGGCCCAGGTACGGGATCTCGTAGTCGCGCAGCACCGGACGGGAGAGGATGTTGCCGATCCGCCCCTGGGGCAGGTGGACGACCTCGGCGAAGACCGCGTCGGGCCGCAGCGCCTCCTCCTCGCGCAGATGCTCCTCGACGCGGCAGCGCAGCTCGGGGTCGGCGTGGCAGAACCGCCCCAGCAGGCGGGCGCCGGACGGTCCGCCGATCCCTTCGACGAGGACCTGGAACTCGCCGCGGGCGACCGCCTCCTCGGACGCGGCGGCGACCGTCGCCATCACCTGGAAGGCGCGGGGCAGGGGCGCGGCGTCGGCGCCTTCCTGCGGCGGCGCCAGCCGGTCGAGGTCCGCCGCGCTCAGGTCGATCGCGCGCGCGCCGCGCCGCAGCGCCTCTTCCAGGCGGGAGAGCAGGAAGGACTGCCGGGGACCCCAGGTGATCGTGGGATCCGCGGGCGGAGCGCCGAGCATCATCCCCTGGAGCAAGGGGGAGGCCTCGGCGCCGGCGCCCGCCGAGCGCTCGAAGCCGATGCCGATCTCCTCGTCCAGCACCTCGACCAGCAGCACCTCCCGGCCGTCGCCGTAGCGCTCGACGAAGGCGTTGCGGAAGTTGTCGAGGCTCTCCTGGCGGAGACGTCCGGAGAGGCGGTGCAGGATCTCGATGCCGCGGACGACCTCGTCGAGCACCGGTCCGCCGAGCGACGGCCGGTCCGCGGGTTTGACCATGTCGAGCTGGAACAGGCGCGCGAGCTCGACGGAGGTGGGCAGCGTCTCGAGGTCGGCGGCGATCGCCTGGTAGCGCTCGGGGGGAGCTCCCGGGCCGCCGGCGTCGAGCTCGGCCAGCGCCGCCCGCGCCCTCTCCAATCCCTCGCCGGCCTGCCCGGCGAGCTCGACGCCCGACAGGGAGCGGAGCTGGTCGATGAGGCCGTGAACGGCCTCGGGGCCGGTTACCGGCGGCGACAGGTCGGAGACCAGGAGCTGGCTGTCGATCAGCTCATTGATGAACTCCCGCGCCTCTTCGACCGAGATCTCGCCGTCGGGGTCCGACTCGGCGAGGGCGACCGCCAGGTCGTGGGCGCGTGCGCCGCCGGCCGCGCGGCGGAGGGTGTCCTCCAGGTACTCCGTGGACTCGACCGCCACCAGGTGATGGGTGCGGACCTTGCGGTCGAGCCGGGCCTCGGCGTAGCGCAGCCGGCCGGCGGCGCGGTAGAGGCTGGAGTTGGGGCGGAAGAGCAGCTCCTCGCGCAGGCCGGCGTCCCGCCCCAGGTCTTCGCAGAGCGGGAAGAGGTAGTCCATGTCGAGACGGGTATGACGGTCGTAGGAGGCGCGCGGCGTGACCGCGATCCGGGTGGGCGCCCCGGGCTCGACGGGGCCGAGCGAGCAGCCGGAGAAGAGGCCGAACGGTGTCGCCCGCGCCCCCATCCGGTAGAGGTAGCGCACCAGCGCGCGCTCCGCCCGCTGCCCTTTCTTGCCGTCCGGCTGGTTGCGCCAGGCGTCCAGGCCTTCGAAGAGCGACGGGGAGGCGAGGAAGACCGCTTCGAGGACCTCGGGGCGGCCGAGCAGCTCGCGCAGGCGGGCGCGCAGGCGCTCGCGGTCGGCGGCCAGCGCCGCCTCCAGGCGGGCCGGATCGGCCAGGGCGCCCGGCGCCTGGAGCCCCTCGCTCCAGGCCTCCAGATCCTCATAAGGAAGGAGCGGCGTGCGGAAGGCAAAAAATCCAGAAGGGACGAAAGCTCGGTCCGGCGTCTCTTTGGCCACTGCAGTCCTTTCAACACTCGAAATCGATGAAGCCGCGTTCGACGTCGGTGGCGGCGAGCCGGACCCGCACGCGGTCGCCAACGTCGAGCCCTTCGCAGCCGCGCTCCAGGCGGCCTTCGACGGGGAGGGCGAGGAGGCGGACCCAGGTCCCCTTCTCGGAGGCGCCGGTGACGATCGCCCCGAAAGTCTCGCCGATACGCCCGGCGAGGAGCAGGGCCGCCGCCGACTTGCGCACCTGCCGTTCGACTTTCTGAGCCTCGTTCTCCCGCTCCGTACAGTGCCGGGCCAGCTCCTCGAGCTCCTCGGGGGTGTAGAGGCCGCCGTTGGAGCGGCCGTCCAGGGCGGCCTTGAGCAGGCGCTGGGTGATCAGGTCGGGATAGCGCCGGTTGGGAGCGGTCGCGTGCGTGTAGTCCTCGACCGCCAGCCCGAAGTGCCCCGGCGCCTCGCGCTCGGGCAGGTCGACCACGTACTCGCCCGAGCCGAGCAGCTTGGTGATGGTGAGAGACAGCTCGCCGAAACCTTCCGGGTCGGCCTCGCGCCGCCGGTCGAGGAACGTGGCGAGCGCCAGGGAATCGGGCTCGGCGGGGAGGGTCTCGCCGAGTTGGAAGGCGACGTCGACGATCCGCGGCCAGCGCTGGGGGGCCTCGACGACGCGGCGCAGCGACGGCAGCCCGCGGGCTTCGAGGAAACGGGCCGTCGTCTCGTTGGCCGCGACCATGAAGTCCTCGATCAGCTCCTTGGCCCGGTTCGTCCGCTCCAGCTTGAGCCCTGTGACCGCGCCGCTGTCGTTGAAGACCAGCCGCATGTCGGCCCGTTCCAGCCGCAGGGCGCCCCGTTCGTGCCGGCGCCGCCGCAGGCGCCTGGCGGCTTCGTCCTGGAGCTTGAGGAGGTCAGGGAGGCCCTGGACCTCCGCCGCCCGGGCGGGGAGCGGCCCCGCGTTGTCGAGCCAGGCGCCGATGCCGCGGTAGGTGAGCTTCGCCTGGTTGCGCACCAAGGCGCGGTAGAGGTCCGAGCCGCTGACGGAGCCGTCCTCCTCGACGCACATCTCGACCACCATCGACAGGCGGTCCTCCCCCTCGTGGAGGGAGGTGAGGCCGGTCGAGAGCCGCTCCGGGATCATGGAGAAGGTGCCGCCGGCGGTATAGACGGTGGTGGTGTTGTGCCGCGCGTGGCGGTCGATCGCCGACCCAGGGGGGACGAAGGCGGAGACGTCGGCGATCGCCACCCGGACGCGGACCGTGCCGTCCGGCAGCCGGTCCGCCACCGTGAGCTGGTCGAGGTCGCGGGTCTCGTCGTTGTCGATCGAGCACCAGAGGAGGTCGCGCAGGTCGCGCACCGAAGACCCGGCGGCGATACCGCCGTCGAGGCGCTCGGCCTCCGCGAGCGCCTCCTTCGGGAAGTCGGTCAGGAACCCGCGCTCCTCCATGGCGTGGCGGGCGAGGTCGGCGAGAGCGGTGCGGTCGTATTCCATGCCGCCGGGGATTCTCTCACTGGAAGTACCCATTCACATCGATCAGGACGTGAGTCGCGCCGGCCGCGGCGTTGTTCTGGACGGTGAGGGCGCCGGTGCCGGAGGAGGCGAGCATGAGGACAGTGTTGTTGGCGCGGGTGAGGCCAGGGCGGAAGTTGATCGTGCTGCTGGTCGGCGGCGAGGCGTTGCCCGGGAACAGCGTCAGGTGACCGATGCCGGGGGCGTTGACCACCGTGATGTTGGCCGAGATCGCCCTGGCGGTCGCCGGGATGCCGCAACGGCCGTGGATCACGAAGACGCGCTGGCCGCCGGCCGGCAGCGCCGGGCCGCCATGGGCGCCGCTCGCGTCGCGCGTGTCGAGGACGCGGCAGGGCGAGACCGTATGGAAGGACAGGGGGCCGGCCGTGGTCGAGACCGAAGGCTGCCAGCCGAGCTCGACGACCTCGAAGTCGCCGGCGGTCAGGTCGTCGAAGGCGGGGTTCAGCTGGCCGTTGTCCCAGCGGGTGTCGTACGTCCCCTGGATGTACATGTCCGAGCCGTTGTCCGCCACGATCAGGCCGTAGGTCTTCATCGCCTGGAAGATCTTCTGGATATAGGCCGGATAGCCCGAGATGTCCTTGCTCGCCTTGAGACGCAGACGGGCGCCCATGGGCAGGGCACCCACCGTATTGCCCGCCCGGTGAGACGCGGGGTAGACGTAGCCGTTGGTGGCGCGCACCGTGAAGCGGAAGGCGTGGCGGATCGGGTCCGGTCCGAAGGCCTCGTCGTAGCGGACCAGGCCGGGGAAGATGGCGAGACCGGCGGCGTCGGCGCTGGTCCAGGTATCTGGCCGTCGCTGGTTCGAGTCCAGGTAGAAGACCGCTCCTGACCCGGCTTCCCAGCGGCTGAGGGAGGCATTCCAGCGAGTGTGGTACAGCTCGTAGAGGATGCGGTTGTCGCGGTCGATGAACAGCATGTGGCGGTCGCCGCCGGTCTGGGTGGCGGGCCAGCCGCCTTCAATCCACCTCGCTCCAGTCCGCGCCTCGACGGGGATCGGGTAGCCCGGCGGGCGCCCCGGGGCGCCGTTGTCGCTCTGGTTGCCGAACTCGACCCAGGTGATCTGCTCCAGGGGCTGGTTGCCCGAAACGGTGTAGAAGATCATCCCGTACGTCGCTGGGTTCAATGGATCTGAGGAGACATTGCCGCCGAAGTCGGGATGCATGCCGTCGCCGGCGCCGATGAAGTTGATGAAGTTGGCGCTGTTCGGATCGACCGGAGCGTCGCTGATGTCGACGTTCCACCAGTTGTCCGGCGGGAACAACGGCAACGGCGACGGCAGCCCGCCGCCGCGGACGACTTGGGCGGGTAGGGCTGGGACGAAGAGCAGCGACAACATCAAGGCAACGCCGATACGGCTCACAGAGAGGACACCGGGCATACGGCTCGCTCCTTTCGGACGCATACTGAAATGTCTCTAAGGAGAATATCAGACCTGCCCGGCCAACCGGCTGAACTGCTCCTGAACGTCCTTCGGGGGGCGGCAGGGGCGGCCACTGGCAGCTTCGACCCAGATGTGCTCGGTCGCTCCCGTCGCCAGCACCTCGCCCTCCTTGAGCACTTCGTAGGCGAAACGGACGCCGCGGCTCATCAGCCGCTCGGACCAGCACGCCACCCGAGCCACGTCGCCGTAGCGGAACGGCCGGAGGTAGCGGACCTCGACCCCGGTCACCATGAGGAGGTACCCCATGGCCTCGATCTCGGCATAGTGATAGCCGGACATCGCGCACAGCTTGGTACGGGCCAGCTCGAACCAGGCGATGTAGTTGGCGTGGTGCACCACCCCCATCTTGTCGGTCTCGATGTACCGCACCTCGACGTCGATCTCGCAACGGGTCGGCTCAGTCACGATTTCCCCTCCCGGCTGTAACGGAGCACCGTCCACAGGATCTTATAGCCCGCCCGTAATGTCCCCGAGACCGTGCCGGTGATCTTGGAGACCCCCACGCGCCGCCGGTAGGAGACCGGCACCTCGGTCACCCGCAGACCATGGCGCAGGGCCTTGACCTGGAGCTCCGCGGTCCAGCCGAAGTTGGGGTCGGACATCCCGACCCGTTCGAGCGCCTCCCAGCGGGCGGCCCGGAAAGGGCCGAGGTCGGTGTAGCGGTGGCCGTAGAGGAGGCGGATCATCAGGCAGGCCACGAGGTTCCCCGCCCGGGCCTGGGGGAGGAGCGCTCCCGGCTCCCTCTCGCCCAGAACGCGCGAGCCGATCACCACGTCGGCCTCTCCGGCCAGGATCGGCTCGACGAGCCGGGGGAGCTCCTCGGGGTGGTCCGAGTAGTCGGCGTCCACGAACACCACGATATCGGGGGGACCGGTCCGCCGCAGGTGGTCCAGCGCGGCGAGGCAGGCGCTGCCGTAGCCGCGGCGTGGAGCGTCCACCACGACCGCCCCGGCGGCGCGTGCCACCCGCGCGGTGCCGTCGGTCGAACCGTTGTCGCCGACGACGACCTGCCGCAGAAGCGGCCTGGGCAGATCGGCCAGCACGAGCGGCAGCGACGCCTCCTCGTTGAGGGCCGGGATGACCACGTCGATGACCAGGGTTGCCGAAGACATCGGCGGAGTTTACGTCAGCCGGGCGTTTTGGCCGGAGGGGGCTTTTGTGCGATGCTCTTCCACCCCGCCGGCGAAGGGTCAGGGTGTCGTGTCCCTCCGGTCCGAGGAAACTCCTGTTTCGAGGTGCGTATGAAGCTTCGTCGATCCTTCTTGTCTTTTCGCGCCACATCGATCCCGATGCTGGTGCTCATGATGCTGCCGCTGCCGGCCTGTGCCGCCCCAGGGGCCGCGCCCGCCACCACCACCGCCAAGGCCCCGGCTCCCTCCCAGAACGCCGGCACCAAGCGGGTCGAGCTTCCTGGCGGTGAAGGGAAGCCGTTTCCCTATACGGTGGAGATCCCCCAGGACTGGGAGCTGCGGGAGCTCCCCAACGCGCCCGGCGTCTGGCTGGGCCCCAAGGGCGCGGAGCCGGAAAAGGACCCGCGGATGATCTACGTCCGCATCAGCCGCACGCCGCTCACCGACCCGGAGACGCTGGCGGCGGGCATCCGCGCCAACGATCAGAAGGACGAGACGTTCTCGGCCCCCGTGGTCGAGGTCCGCGAGGTCGCGGGCGTCAAGGGGTTGCTGCTGCGCATGGACAGCGGCGCGGGGGACGCGGCGCGCAGCACGCTGATCCTGAAGATGCCGCTGGAGAAGACCAGCGTCGACTTCACGGCCTCGGCCAGCGGCAAGGAGTTCGAGACGCTGCGCCCCTCCTTTGAAAAGGTCCTGTTCTCGGTCCGTCCGCGCGAGCAGGCTCAGAACTGATCGGCCATGCCGGTCCATCCCTATCAGGGACGTCTGCCCAGGCTGGGGGCGCGGGTCTTCCTCGCCCCCGGCGCCCACGTCATCGGCGACGTCGAGCTCGGCGACGACGTCTCCTTCTGGTTCCACACCGTGGCGCGGGGAGACGTCAACACCATCCGGATCGGCCCGCGGACCAACATCCAGGACGGCTCGGTGCTGCACGTCAACCACGGCACCCATCCGCTGGTGATCGGCGCCGGGGTCGTGGTCGGGCACCAGGCGGTGGTCCACGGCTGCACGGTCGAGGACGGCGCGCTGATCGGCATCGGCGCCCAGGTGCTCGACGGCGCGGTGATCGAGGCGGGCGCGCAGGTCGGCGCCGGGGCGGTGGTGCCGCCGCGGATGCGGGTGCCGGCCGGTCATCTGGTGCTGGGGATCCCGGCCAAGGTGGTCCGTCCCCTCACCGAGGAGGAGACGCGCCGCATCGCCGAGACCCGCGACCGCTACGCGGCTTTGAAGGACCAGTACCGGGAGACGCTGGGGCCGGGGTACGAAGAGTCATGAGCAAGACTGTCCAGAGTGTGAAGGGGATGCGCGACCTGCTGCCGCCGGAGACCGCGGTCTGGGCCGCCGTCGAGGCGATCGCCCGCCGCGTCTTCACCTCCTACGGCTACGGCGAGATCCGCACGCCGATCCTCGAAGAGACCGAGCTGTTCGTGCGCGGCGTCGGCGAATCGACCGACATCGTCGGCAAGGAGATGTACACCTTCCCCGACAAGAAGGGGCGCAGCCTCACCCTGCGGCCGGAGAACACCGCCGCGGTGGCCCGCGCCTACGTCGAGCACAACCTGCGCGAGCTGCCGCCGCCGGTCAAGCTCTTCTACATCGGGCCGCAGTTCCGCTACGAACGGCCGCAGCAGGGGCGCTACCGCCAGTTCTACCAGATCGGCGCGGAGCTGCTCGGCGACCCCGGGCCCGCCTCGGACGGCGAGCTGATCCTGATGCTTGTCCGGTTCCTCGGCGAGCTGGGGTTCCGCGACCTCACGGTGCTCCTCAACACGGTGGGCGACGAGGCGTCCCGGACCGCCTATAAAGAGGCGCTGGTCGCCTACCTCGAGCCCCATCGCGACCGTCTGGGCGAGGACAGCCGGCGGCGCCTGGAGACGAACCCGCTGCGCATCCTGGACACCAAGGCTCTGGCCGAGCGCGAGCTGCTCCAGGGAGCGCCGGAGCTGGCCGACTTCCTGTCGCCCGAGAGCCGCGAGCACTTCCAGGCGGTGATCGAGATCCTCGACCGGTTCGCAGTGCCCTACCGGGTGGAGAGCCGGCTGGTGCGCGGGCTCGACTACTACACGCGCACGGTGTTCGAGATCACCGCCGGCGGGCTCGGCTCGCAGGACGCCATCGTCGGCGCCGGGCGCTACGACCGCCTGATCTCGGACCTGGGAGGCCCGGAGGTCCCGGCCATCGGCTTCGCGATCGGCCAGGACCGGCTGATCCACATCCTGCCGGAGGAGCTCCGGCGCGGCGTCCTGCCGCCGCCGCCGGTGGCGGTCGTCGTGGTGGGGGAGGTCGGCTTCGCCGAGGCGCTGGATCTCGCCGAGGCGTTGCGGGCGCGCGGGGTCGCGGCGGTGCCGGAGCTGTCCTCGCGCTCGCTCAAGGCGGCCCTGAAGCGTGCCGACCGGCTCGGCTCGCGCTTCGTCCTGATCCTGGGCGACGACGAGCTGGCGGCGGGCGAGGTGACGGTCAAGGACCTCCGGTCCGGCGAGCAGCGGCGGCTGCCGCGGCCCGAAGCGATCGATCTGATGACATCGGGGGAGACGGTATGAAGCGTCGAGGCGTGGGAACGATCACGGCGGAGGACATCGGCGGCACGGTTCGGCTCCAGGCCTGGGTGCAGCGCCGGCGCGACCTCGGAGGTCTGCTTTTCCTGGACCTCCGGGACCGCAGCGGCGTCGTCCAGGTCGTGGTCTATCCCGAGGACCATCCGGAGGCCGCCCGGGCGCTCGATCCGGTGCGCTCCGAGTGGGTGGTCGAGATCGAGGGCGAGGTCGCGGCCCGCGCCGCCGGCAACGTCAACCGCGACATGCCGACCGGCGAGGTCGAGGTGATCGCCCATCGCGCCGAGATCCTCGCCCGCTCCGAGCCGCCGCCCTTCCAACTGGACGCCAAGGCGGAGGTGTCGGAGGACACGCGCCTGCGCTACCGCTTCCTCGACCTGCGCCGCCACGAGCTGCAGAAGAACTTCCTGCTGCGCGACCGGATGGTCCTGGAGGCCCGCCGGTACTTCCACGAGAACGACTTCATCGACATCGAGACGCCGATCCTCACGCGCTCGACGCCCGAGGGCGCGCGCGACTACCTGGTGCCTTCGCGCGTCCACCGCGGGAGCTTCTACGCCCTGCCGCAGTCGCCGCAGATCTTCAAGCAGATCCTCATGGTCTCCGGCTTCGAGCGCTACGTGCAGATCGCCCGCTGCTTCCGCGACGAGGACCTGCGGGCCGACCGCCAGCCGGAGTTCACGCAGATCGACCTCGAGATGTCGTTCCCGACCGAGGAGGACGTCTTCGCGCTGATCGAGGGTCTGTTCGCGCGCGTCTTCCCGCTGGGCGGCATCGAGCCGCCGGCCAAGTTCCGACGCATGACCTACGCCGAAGCCATGGCGCGCTACGGCAGCGACCGGCCGGCCCTCCGCTTCGGCCTGGAGATCGCCGACCTCACCGGCCGTCTGGGCGGCAGCGCCTTCCGCGGCTTCAGCGAGACCGCCGCGTCGGGCGGCGTGATCCGCGGCTTCGTCGTCCCCGGCGCGGCAGAGGCCAGCCGCAAGGACGTCGACGGCTGGGCGGAGAT